>CAYWLF010000080.1:0-9358 GCA_964458875.1 uncultured Gemmatimonadota bacterium | reverse complement strand
CAGCTGATCGTCGAGCTGTACAGCAAGTAATAGAGGCGAAACGCACATGTCAGCAGGGCTAGATCTTACAGGACTCGTGTTGCCGGGCACCGTCGAGGAGCAGAGTCGTTCCGACGACGGCCGACGGGCGGAGTACGTACTGCAGCCGCTGGAGCGAGGATTCGGCCACACGGTGGGGAACTCGATTCGCCGAGTGCTTCTGTCATCGCTTCCGGGCTGCGCCATCTGGGCGTTCCGGGCAGACGGCGTACAACACGAGCACCAGACGATTCCGGGCGTGGTGGAAGACATCCACCAGGTGATCCAGAAGCTCAAGAGGCTGGTCATCGTGCTCGATCCGGGCGTCGACGAGGCGAAGCTGGAGCTCGCCGTTTCGAAGGCGGGGTCGATCACGGCAGCCATGATCGGAACCGTGTCGGGCGTCACCGTGGTGAACGCGGACGAGACCCTGTTCACGCTCCAGGACGATCTGCCGGAGGGCCGTCCGCTCAACCTGGACTTCTGGGTCAACAGGGGTCGCGGATTCGTGGTGGCCGAGCAGCACGAGCGGCCCGAGGACGCGCCGGTGGATCTGATCCGGATCGATTCGGTCTATAATCCGGTCATTCGGGCGAACTTCCTCGTGCAGGAGACTCGGGTTGGCCAGCGCACCGACTTCGACCGCCTGACGGTACAGGTCGAGACGAACGGCTCAGTGAATCCCGGTGATGCGGTAGCTGACGCTGCCGAAATCGCCAGGCTGCACCTGCAGTATCTGACCGGCTTCGGATCCGGAAATGGTGGGTCGGCTCCGGAGATGGGTGGCCGCGACGGTCGCAGCGCGGTGGACGGTGGCATGACGGCGCTTCTCGAGTCGCCGCTGGATGCGTTTGACGGCATCTCGATTCGCTCGCGAAACAACCTGGACAAGGCCGACATTCACACGCTGCTGGACATCGTCGTCCGGTCGCGCGACGATATCCTCGCCGTGCCTTCGTTCGGCGAGAAGTCGCTGGAAGAGATCGCCGAAGTCCTGGCGCTCAACGGCCTCCATTTCGGGATGGCCATCGAGCGGGACGACGTGGGTGATCTATGGATCGTCGAGGAGGCGGAGCTTTCGACCGCTGGAGGCGAGGGCGGAGATGAGGCATAGGAATAAGGGGCGGTCACTAAGCCGCACCTCGAGCCATCGGACGGCGACGCTCAGGAACATGGCCACGAGCCTGATTCAGCACGAGCGCATTCGCACTACGGAGGCGAAGGCACGCGAACTTCGTCCTTTCGTCGAAAGGCTGATTACGCTTGGCGGCGTGGACGACGTGCACAGCCGGCGCCGCGCGCGTCGGCACATTGCGGACCGGGCGGCGCTCCACAAGCTGTTTGACGAGGTGGGGCCCCGCTTCCGGGAACGGCCGGGCGGATACACCCGGATCGTGAAGCTCGGGGCTCGAAAGGGTGATGGTGCAGAGATGGCCATCATCGAGCTCACCGAGAGGGCGAACTAGAGCCGACCTCAGGTCGGGAAAGGCAGGCACCGATGCTTCGCGGGACTTCGACGATACTGATGGTCGTCGCAGTGCTGGCCGTCGTCGGTTTCATGTGGTGGCTGGACCGGAAGGCGGGCTCTCTGGACACCGAGGTGGCACCGGTACTCGAGGAGGTCGTCGAGTCCGTGCCCGTGGAACTCAACACGGAGGTACTCGCAGCCGAGCCTGCGTCGGCGGTCGGCGAGACGGGTTATCTTCGGTCGGTGGCGGTCGCGCAGCGACTGGGTCGCGGGGCTTTTTCCCTGCAGCTGGATAGCGTCTCGACCTATCCCGTGCTGCTTTCGTCCGACCTGATTCAGAGGGATGAGCAGGTGTACGGTGGTGACATGGTGACTCTTTACGGCCATGTGTTCACGCTCAACGATTCGATACGATCGGTGTGGGTGGAACAGGGAGCCGTTGACCAGGGAAATGCGAGCGCGATCCCGATGAGCCCGAGCTTCATCATGGCGGACTCGCTCTCGTTCAACTGATGTGTGTTTGAGATGGCAAATTTCTGCTACGTATGTAATAAGGGGCCGGCTACCGGCAATCGCGTGAGCAACGCGAACAACAAGCGGAAGCGGCGCTTCATGCCGAATCTGCAGCGCGTGCGCGTCCTGGAAGACGGGCACGCGGTTCGCGTTCGGGTCTGCACCCGGTGCCTGAAGGCGGGCAAGATCCGCAAGGCACCCTGAGGCGTCGGCGCGAGTCGACTTCCCTTCCATCGCGTCGAGCTGAGACGACCCGAGAAGGCTCCGCCAGACGGTGGGGCCTTCTTGTTGTGTCGGATCCCCGGTCTGCCGGGTGCCGCACGGTAGCCAGACGGGGGTCGGATCACGGCCGACGCCGCACGACCGGAGCGTGGCGCGGATGAAAGCACTGGTCACCGGAGCCGATGGCTTCGTCGGGCAGCACCTCATCACTGAGCTGTTGAATCACGGCGTCAGTGTGGCTGCTTCCGCCCTGGACCTGCCTCCCAGCCGTTCTACCCTCACTCCGGAACAGACCGCGTCCGTGGATTGGAAGGCGGCTGACGTCAGGGACCGCGATGCCCTCGTGCGGCTCGTGGCCGCCGCCATGCCGGACCGGATCTACCACCTGGCGGGTTTCGCGTCCGGCGCGCTGGCGCGCGAATTCGCGTCCGATGCGGTTCACATCAACGTCGGTGGCACGGTCAACCTCTGCGAGGCCGTCGTCTCCGTGCGCGATATCGATCCCGAGTTCGATCCGAGAATCCTCGTGATGGGGTCGTGCGATGCCTATGGAGATGCGGCACGCGATAGCGTTCCGCTGTCCGAGGAGATGTCTCTCAGACCCGTGTCGGCCTACGGATTGTCGAAGGCGGGCCAGGAGCTAGCCGCGCACACATATCGCCGTGCTCACGGGCTGCGAATGCTGGTCGTCCGTGGATTCAATCTCGTCGGACCCGGGCAGGAGCCGCCCTTTGTGGCGCCTGAGTTCGCCTTGCAGTGTGCTCGTATCTCGGCGGGTGATATCGAGCCCCCCTTGAAGGTCGGGAACCTGGACGTCGAGCGCGACTTCACGGACGTTCGTGACGGGGTGCGCGCCCTTCGTCTCCTGATGGACCTGGACACGCCCGGAGCGGCCTACAACGTCTCTTCCGGGCACACGATTCGAATCGGGACGATTCTCGACTGGATCATAGACGAGGCAGGCCTGGAGGTAGAGATTGAGGTGGTCCCGAGCCGGGTGCGCCGGGAGGAACTGGCCGTGGTGGCCGGCGACAACACCCGCCTCCGGGAAGACACGGGCTGGACCCCGGTGCGCGATGTCGAGGCATCGGTTCGTGAGACGTATCGCTGGTTGAGAGACCGGTTCGAGAGGACCGCACAAACAACTACGCTGGTCTGAGTGAGGGAGACATGAACGTCACCGTCGTAGGAAGCGGATACGTGGGTCTTGTGGTCGGAGCCTGCCTGGCCGAGACCGGGAACCAGGTCGTGTGCGCCGATATCGATGAGAGGAAGATCGGACTCCTCAACGACGGAGAGAGCCCGATCTACGAGCCGGGGCTGGATCGCTTGCTTCAGCGCAACCTGGCGGAAGGTCGGATTCGCTTTACGAGCGATGTCGCCGAAGCCGTCCGGAGTGGCCGGGTAGTGTTCATAGCGGTGGGGACTCCCCCGGACGAGGACGGTTCGGCTGATCTGCAGCATGTGCTGGCCGTGGCGCGAGTCGTTGGGGAGAACCTCGTCGATGAGAAGGTGGTGATCACGAAGAGCACCGTACCCGTGGGGACCGCGTCGAAGGTGCGCGCCGAGATCGAGAAACACACGGACGGCAAGTTCCACGTGTGCTCGAACCCCGAGTTTCTGAAGGAAGGAGCCGCGATCGACGACTTCATGCGTCCCGATCGCGTGGTGTGCGGCGTCGAGTCGGAAGAGGCGCGGCCGGTCCTGGAGGAACTGTACGAGCCGTTCGTCCGAAGCGGCAATCCCTTGATCTTCATGGATATCGCTTCGGCGGAGCTCACCAAGTACGCCGCCAACGCCATGCTGGCCACTCGCATCAGCTTCATGAACCAGATCGCCGCGCTGTGCGAAGCCGCAGGCGCGGACGTCACCATGATTCGGCGGGGAGCCGGATCGGACCCACGGATCGGGGCCTCGTTCCTGTACGCCGGAGCGGGCTACGGAGGCAGCTGCTTCCCGAAGGACGTCCGGGCGCTCATCCAGACGGGTGAGGAAATGAACGTCGATCTGTCGATCGTCAGGGAAGTGCACGAAACGAACGAGCGTCAGAAGAAGGTGCTCGGCACGAAGATCCGGGACCGGCTGGGAGAGGATCTCTCGGGCCTGAAGTTCGCCGTGTGGGGCCTGGCATTCAAACCCGAGACGGACGACATGCGGGAGGCCGCCTCCGTCACAGTGATCGAGGAACTCCTGGCGGCCGGGGCCACCGTTACGGCTCACGACCCGGTGGCCGAGGAAGTCGCCCGCGAATGGTACCTGGGCGACCGGGTCGAATACGCGCCGGACGAGTACGCGGCACTTTCCGGCGCGGCTGCTCTTGTCGTGGTCACCGAATGGCTCCAGTACCGGCGTCCGAACTGGGAGCGCGTGAAGCGAGAGCTCGACGCCCCGATCGTGTTCGATGGCCGGAATCTGTACAGTCCGGCGCGCATGAAGCGGCACGGCTTCGAGTACTATCCGATCGGCAGAGAGCAGGTACGATGAGGGTCCTGATCACCGGGGCGGCGGGCTTCCTCGGCTCACACCTGACGGACAGGTTCCTGGCCGACGGGTATCACGTGATCGGGATGGACAACCTGATCACAGGCAGCCTGGACAACATCGCTCATCTGAAGGACGATCCGCGATTCGAGTTCGTCCGGCACGACGTCACGCAGTTCATCGACGTCGAGGGAGATCTCGACGGCGTCCTGCACTTCGCATCGCCGGCGAGCCCGGTGGACTACCTGGAACTGCCCATCCAGACGCTCAAGGTAGGCAGTCTGGGCACACACAATGCCCTCGGCCTATCCCTGGCCAAGGGAGCGCGGTTCCTGCTCGCCTCGACATCGGAGGTATACGGGGATCCGCTGGTTCATCCGCAGCCGGAGACCTATTGGGGCAACGTCAATCCGATCGGTCCGCGAGGGGTATACGACGAGGCGAAGCGATTCGCCGAAGCCATGACCTCGGCGTACCGAAGATTCCATGGAGTGGACACGCGGATCGTGCGGATCTTCAATACCTATGGTCCGCGAATGCGACCGGGGGACGGGCGAGTCGTATCGAACTTCATCGTCCAGGCCCTGCTGGGGCACGGGCTCACAGTGTACGGCGACGGGTCGCAGTCGCGCAGCTTCTGCTACGTCTCGGACGAAGTGGAGGGAATATTCAGGCTGTTCCACGCCGCCGGACACGACCCCGTGAACGTCGGCAACCCGGACGAGTACACGATCGGCCAGCTCGCCGAACGGATCCAGGCCATGGTGGACCCCGGGGCGGGGGTGAAGTACCTGCCGCTTCCCACGGATGATCCGAAGGTCCGAAAGCCCGATATCACCCGGGCTCGGACGATCCTCGGGTGGGAGCCCGTCGTATCGTTGGACCAGGGACTCACGAGCACGATCGAGTACTTCCGTTCCCTTCACGAACGCGATTCTCTGAAGCCGCCGCCGGTCATCACCGAGGTGGCAGAGGAGATAAGATGACGCCGTCCGCCGGGCAGGTCCTGTCGGTCGTGATGCCGGTCTACAATGAGCAGGAGACGCTCGAGCAGATCGTGCGACGAGTGCGCGAGGTGCCGCTCAAGATCGAGTTGCTCTGCGTCGACGACGGCTCAACGGATCGATCCAGGGAGATCCTCGCACGGCTCGAGGCCGAAGGATTGGTGGATCGCGTCATTCTGCACGAGCGGAACCAGGGTAAGGGCAGGGCATTGGCCACGGGGTTCGCGGCGGCGAGCGGTAGCGTGGTGATCATCCAGGACGCGGATCTCGAGTACGACCCGGACGAGTACAGGAAGCTACTTGAGCCAATCCTGGACGATCGGGCGGACGTCGTGTACGGCTCGCGCTTCTTTGGCGGTGAGCCGCATCGCGTTCTCTACTTCTGGCACTACGTGGGGAACCGTTTCCTCACTCTGATGTCAAACATGGTCACGAATCTGAACCTGACGGACATGGAGACGTGCTATAAGTGCTTCCGGAAGGAAGTGCTGGAAGGCCTGGAGATCGAGGAACGGGGCTTTGGAGTGGAGCCCGAGATCACGGCAAAGATCGCGCGGGGTGGCTGGCGTGTATACGAGGTGGGCGTGTCCTACAGTGGCCGCACCTACGCGGAGGGGAAGAAGATCAACTGGAAGGATGGGTTCCGGGCGCTGCACTGCATCGCAAAGTACGGAGTGATCCGTCGGGCGACGGCGCCCCGGCGGATTCCGGCGCCATCCTCAGGGAGTTGATCTTGCTGGCCGTGCCGCATCCCGGTTCTGGACCCAGGCGAGTGCGTGGCGTGGCGGCGCTCGCCGCGCTGGTCCTTCTCCTCGCTGCGTGCGGGGGATCCCCGGACGATGCGGTAGAGCGAGGAGATCGCCTGTACGGTGCAGGGCAGACCGACGCTGCGATCGCCGAGTATCGACTGGCGCTCAGGCAGCGCGGTGACGAACCCGAGGTCCTGCTGCGGTTGGGCAATGCGTATGGCGAGAAGGGCGAGGTCGAGGCTTCGCTTCGGTATATCCGCCGGCTGCTCGCGAAGGACTCGACGTACCGTTACCAGGCGGCAGCCGTGCTGTCGGAAGCCGCACGCGTGGCTCTCGAGCGCGGCGCGCCGGACAACATGGCCAGGGCCCTGGGACCCGTTGAGCGGATGGGCGTCGGTCTCATTCCACCGGACCTCAGACTGCCGCTCGCCCGGCACTACTCCGGGTTGTCGGACCACGGTCGAGCCCTGCCTCTCTATCTGTTGGCGGCCGACGGGGAGTCGACTTCTGCGGAGCTGGAACTCGAGACGGCGCGGACCTTTCAAGAGCTTGGCGGGTGTCGTGAGGCCCTGGGCTACTTCGAGAGCTATCTCGAGCGGGGGCGTTCGGCCGGCACGGATCGGTCCGGCGTGCGCTGGCAGTATGGGAACTGCCTGTTCGTGGTGGCGGAGGAGGACCAGCGGCGGGGTCGCAACCGATCGGCCGAGACGCGCCTGGATGCGTTGATCGAGCAAGGTGTACCGCGCACTCTCCTGGACCGGGCGCACTTCGAGCGCGGCGAGCTGCTTCTGGCTCGGGGCGCCTATCAGGAGGCGGAGTCTGACTTCCTGGCCGTGCTGGACCTGAATCCGGCGCGCAGCGGTCCGCTGGTGGCCATGGCCGAAGAGAGAATACGAGAGATCCGTTACGGATATTTGAGATAATGGGACGATTTCAGGGACGAAGGGAAACGGCTACGGGTGGGGGAATGAGACCGTCCCGGGTAGGCTGGTTGGCGATCGTGCTGCTCGCGGGCTGCACGCCGGCCATGCCACCGGAGGACGCGACGCCGCGCGGCCGATTCGATTGGGCGGTGGATCGCTACGAGCGCGGCAAGTACCACGACGCGATACGCGGATTCAGGGACCACCTGCTGCGCGAACCGCTGCACCCGACCGCGGATAGCAGCCGGCTCTTGCTAGCCGAGTCGTACCTGGAGACCGACCAGGAGCTGCTGGCCGCAAACGAGTTCCGGCAGCTCGCGACCTCACGCCCCAACAGCCCCATGGCCGATGACGCTCAGCTCGGGGTATGCAGGGCCTTCTGGACCGTGTCTCCCGATCTTCCGCGCGACCAGGAATTCACGGAGAAGGCGATCGAGGAATGTACGCGACTCCTCGAGTTCTTTCCGCGAAGCCCTCTCGTGGGAGAGGCCCGTGAGCTCGTGGCCGAGGCCAGGCAGAAGATGGCGGCGAAGGATCTCCGGGTCGGGAAGTACTACTTCGACAGGGGGTTCTTCGAGTCCGCCATCATCTACTTCGAGAACATCCTGCAGACGTACCCGGAGGCCGATGTCATTCCCGAGACTCTGTTCGTGCTGCACGCCAGCTACTTCCGCGTCGGATTTCGGGCGGAAGCGGACCTGGTGCAAGAACGTCTCCTGGAACTCTATCCCGACTCGCCCCAGGCTGTGAAGCTCCTCAAGGAGCAAGGAAACGAGGGCTGACGTGCCGGGACGCATCGGCATCTTCGGCGGCACGTTCGATCCGCCCCACGTCGGGCACCTGGTGGTGGCGCAGGACGCGCTCGAAAAGCTCGAACTGGATCGGCTGGTCGTGGTCCCGGCCGGCAATCCGCCGCACCGGGAATCGGTGCTCGACCCGGACACCAGGCTGGAACTCGTACGCCGGGCTTTCGAGGATGACGATCGTATACAGGTGAGCGACGTGGAACTCCGGCGGGAGGGCCCTTCATGGACGGTGGATACCCTGGAGTGGGCACGTCGCGAGTTGGATCCGGACACGCTGTTCCTGATCGTGGGAGCGGACCAGCTGCGGGGGTTCAGAGGCTGGAGGGAGCCGGAGCGCATTCTCGGCCTCGCGCGCCTCGCGGTGATGACGCGACCGGGCGAGGAGACGAAGGGGACCGACGTCCCGCACGAGGTGATCGAAGTAACGAGAGTGGATCTCTCCAGCACGCGCATCCGACGGCGGCTGGAGGAGGGCCGGTCAATTCGATATATGGTGCCGGAGCGCCTTCGACCGGAGGTCGAGCGAGCGTGGTCGGCGCTACGGACTCAGCCGCAGGCCCGTTGAGGCGCGGCCGAACAAAGAAAGATCGCAGCACATGCTGAAGGGAATGGTACAGAAGGTCGTGGGCACCCGCTTCCAGCGCGAAATGAAGCGGCTTCAGCCCATCGTCGATGAGATTTTCCGTCACGAAGAGCGTCTCGCGGAGGTCTCCGAGGCCGAGCTCAAGGCCCAGACCGAGAAGTTCCGCGCGAGGATCCGCGAGAAGACGCAGAATCTCGAAGACGAGATCCAGAAGCTCAAGGACGATCGCCGGCACACCGAGGACAGCTCGAAGCGGGCGGATCTTTCGGAGCGCATGAGCCGGGCCGAGTCGGATCTCAACGAGGCTACCGACGTGGTCCTGGACGAGCTGCTACCGGAGGTCTTCGCGACGGTGCGCGAGGCGTGTCGCCGCCTTCTCGGAAGCGAGATCGAGGTCACTGGACACAAGATGACCTGGGACATGGTCCCGTACGACGTGCAGCTGATCGGTGGGATCGTCCTTCACCAGGGCAAGATCGCGGAGATGGCGACGGGTGAGGGAAAGACCCTGGTCGCGACCATGCCCATGTACCTGAACGCGTTGTCCGGGAAGGGCGCTCACCTGGTCACGGTGAACAACTACCTGGCCCG
>CAYWLF010000079.1:0-9476 GCA_964458875.1 uncultured Gemmatimonadota bacterium | reverse complement strand
AGGACGTGGCGAAGATCCGCATCCGGTCGCTGGCGCGCGCCGCCGATATCCTGGCCGATCCGACGAAGTACGATCCGCGCAACAAGGAGACGGCGGACCACAGTCTGCCCTACGTGATCGCGGCCGCTCTCGTTGAGCGCAAGGTCACGCCGGCGCAATTCGAGCCCGAGAAGATCATGGATCCGCGCATCCGCGAGCAGCTCCACAAGGTCGAAGTGATCGCCGACCCGGAAATCGAGAGGGTTTTCCCGGCGCTGCAGAGGGTGGGTGTCACCATCGACACCACGGACGGGCGGCAGGTAGGCATGGAGCTCGACTACCCGAAGGGCGATCCGCGGAACCCGCTGACGGAAGCTGAGATCGAGGGCAAGTTCGACGCGCTGGCCGAGGGAGTCCTCTCGAAAGAGAAGGCGCGCCGACTGAAAGAAGCGGTCTGGAACGTGGATCAGCTGGACTCGGTGTCCGAGCTGCTCGAACTGTGCGCCACGGACCTGTGATCCCTGCCCAGCGGAATCGGAGGTAGAGATGGGCCAAACGATGGTCGAGCGGATCGCTCAGAGCCACCTGATGGAGGGGCCGGCCAGGCCCCTCCAGGCCGGGGATGTCGTGTCCCTGAGACCACGCCACGTGTTGACGCACGACAACACCGCGGCGGTAATGAAGAAGTTCGCGTCGATCGGTGCCGCGACCATCGCTGACGCCGATCAACCCGTGTTCGTGCTGGACCATGACATCCAGAACACATCCGACACGAACCTCGACAAGTACTCGCGGATCGGAGAGTTCGCGACCAGCCACGGCATCAGGTTTTATCCGGCCGGTACCGGAATCGGGCACCAGATCATGGTGTCGCACGGATTCGTAGTTCCCGGGGCGCTGGTGGTGGGATCGGACTCCCACTCCAACATGTATGGAGCGCTCGGGGCACTCGGCACACCCGTCGTACGAACCGACGCCGCCGCAATCTGGGCCACGGGCGAATTCTGGTGGCAGATTCCGCGCACCGTGAAGGTCGTGCTGAAGGGAAGGCTGAACGGTGGGGCCACAGGCAAGGACGTCATCATCACGTTGTGTGGCCTGTACAACCAGGGTGAAGTGCTGAACGCGGCCGTCGAGTTCCACGGGTCCGGCATATCCGACCTTTCGATGGACGAGAGGTTCAGTATCTCGAATATGACGACGGAGTGGGGAGCCCTCGTGGGCTGGTTCCCCGTGGACGATGTCACAATCGCCTACCTGAGAGGGCGTCGTGAGGCGCTCGGCCAGGTCGGGGCCTTCGATCGATTCAGCGAGGCAGAGCTCGAGGAGTGGGCGAACGACCCGCCCCGCCCGGGGTCCGCGGCCAGGTACGCCGGGGTCATCGAACTGGATCTGTCGCAGGTGACACCCCACGTATCGGGGCCTGACTCGGTGCAGGTCATGCGATCGGTGGCCGACATCGAGGCCGAGCAGGTAGCGATCCAGAAGGCCTACCTGGTGTCCTGCGTGAACAGCAGGCTCGAGGACCTGGAGGCGGCCGCGGCCGTGCTCGAGGGGAAGACCGTGGCGGACGGGGTCGAAATGTACGTGGCGGCTGCGAGCCGCGAGGTTCAGGAAGCCGCCGAGGCGTCCGGTGCCTGGTCCACGCTGACCGCTGCCGGAGCGCAGGCCCTGCCTCCAGGCTGCGGACCGTGCATCGGCCTGGGAGCGGGCCTCCTCGAGGCTGGAGAGGTCGGAATATCGGCGACCAACCGGAACTTCAAGGGGCGTATGGGGAGTCGGGACGCACAGGCCTACCTGGCGAGTCCGGCGGTCGTGGCCGCGTCTGCGGTGGCCGGCTACATACGCGCTCCGGAGACGTCCATCGACGGAGCCCCGACCTACCTGTTCCGGCTTACCGATGCTGAAGAACCCGAGATGGCCGCCGTTCAGATCGAGCCCGGGTTTCCCGCGAGCCACGAGGGTCGGCTCCTGTTCGTGCCGCCGGACAACCTCAACACGGACGGCATCTACGGTAAGGACTTCACCTACCGGGAAGGCATGACGACGGAAGAGATGGCCGAGGTCGTGATGCGAAACTACGACCCGGAATTCGCGGCGGCCGTCGAGCCCGGTGACGTGCTGGTCGGTGGCTACAACTTCGGCACGGGCTCGAGCCGGGAGCAGGCTGCGACCGCGCTCCAGGCCGCCGGTATCGCGCTGGTGATCGCAGGTAGCTTCTCTCAGACATACCTGCGAAACGCTTTCAACAACGGTTTCGTGTGCATCGAATGTCCGGCGCTCGTAGACCGACTCAGGCAGCGGTTCGCGGACGCCAGTGTTCCGACGTTGATCCCGGGCGACAGCCTGGTCGTCGACTTCGGACGCGGAACCGTAACGCTGGGGGAAGAAGTGTTCACCTTCGTTCCGCTGGGCGCCGTTCCCCAGGCGCTCGTAGTGGCGGGCGGCATCGAGAACCAGGTCCAAGCGAGGCTCGGAGTCCAAGCATAAGCACAGGAGAGGCACGCTCATGTCTCGTCGAACGGTTGTTTCCATGCCCGGGGATGGGATCGGACAGACGGTACTCCCGGAAGCCATCCGCGTCCTCGATGCGGTAGGGTTCGAGGCGGACTACGTCCACGCCGACATCGGCTGGGAGTTCTGGATCACGGAGGGCAATCCGCTGCCCGAGCGGACGGTGGACCTCCTGGCCGAGCATGGGCTCGGTTTGTTCGGGGCCATCACCTCGAAGCCGAAGAACGAGGCCACGGCCGAATTGAGTCCCGAGTTGCAGGGACAGGGGCTGGTGTACTACAGCCCCATCGTGGGGCTCCGCCAGCGCTTCAACCTGGATGTTTCGATCCGACCGTGTCGTTCCTTTGCGGGCAATCCGCTGAATTTCATCCGACGGACGGCGGACGGCGGCTGGGAGGAACCCACCGTGGACGCCGTCATCTTCCGGCAGAACACAGAGGGCCTGTATGGAGGGGTGGAATGGACCGACCCGCCGCCAGACGTGCGCGAGACGTTCGATTCACATCCGAAGTTCCGTCGGTTTTCTGACACGCCAGGCCCCGACCTCGCCATCTCCAGCCGGATCTTCACACGTCGCGCATGCGCCCGCATCACGCGGGCGGCCTTCGAGTACGCGGCACGGCATGGTTATCCGTCCGTGACGGTGTGCGAGAAGCCCAATGTCCTGCGTGAGACGTCGGGAATGATGGAAGAGGAGGCCAGGAGAGCACAGGTGGATTTCCCGAACATCCAGCTGTGGTCCACCAACATCGACGCGCAGATGATGTGGCTGACCAAGAGCCCGGAGGACTACTCCGTCATCGTCGCCGGCAACATGTTCGGAGACATCGTATCGGATGCGTTCGCGGGCCTCGTCGGCGGACTCGGATTCGCGTGTTCGGCCAACATCGGCGACGAGGTCGCGGTATTCGAGCCTACCCACGGATCGGCGCCGAAGTATGCCGACCTGGAGCCGTCGATCGTGAATCCCATCGCCATGATTCTCACGGCGGCCATGCTCCTGGATCATGTGGGCGACACGGACCGGGCAAAGGCCGTCCGGGACGCCACGGCGGCGGTGGTGGCCGAAGGCAAGGTACGGGCGTACGACATGCTCCGGCTCGCGGGCGGGCCCGACGTCCTGTCGAAGGGCGCTGCGTCCACCAGCGAGATTACCGACGCCATCATCGCACACCTGGCCTGAGGAGGTCCGAGTGGCCCAAGCCGGAAGAGGCGAGGCAGGTCGGGCGGGCGACGACGTCCGCTCCGACCTGCACGTCGTCGTGGAACTCACCGGGAGCGGAGGTCTCGAGATCGAGCTGATCTCGCGGGTGGCGTCCCTGTACGGAGCGTCGATCGACCAGACCGCACGGTCAACGCTGGTGGGTATGGGCCTCCAGCACGCGCGGGTCACGATCGATGACAAGGGAGCGGTACCGTTCGTCATCGCGGCGCGCGTGGAGGCGGCGGCGCTGCGGGCAGGCGCCCTGTCTGAAGGCGACGGACGCCCGGAGCGCACGGTCCCTGACAAGCCGCACACGGTGCGTGACCGCCTCCGCAGGTCACGACTCTACCTCCCGGGTGATCAGCCGAAACTGCAGCTCAACGCGGGTCTGCACCGGCCGGACGCCGTCATCCTGGATCTCGAGGACAGCGTTCACCCTGACCGGAAGGACGCGGCGCGTCTCGTGGTCCGCAACGCCCTGCGATGCCTGGACTTCGGAGGGGCGGAGCGGATGGTGCGAATCAACCCGCTGCCGCTCGGCCTCGAGGACCTGGCCGCCGTGGTTCCGGAGAAGCCGGATCTGATTCTGACCCCCAAGACCGAGACCCCCGACCAGGTCGCCGAGGTGGATACGTGCATCAGGGAGATACTGGACGTGCCTTCTGATGGCGACGCGCCGCTGTGGATCATGCCGATCCTGGAGACCGCACTCGGAATCGAGAACGCGTTCGCGATCGCGGCGGCCTCGGCCTCCGTGGCCGCCGTCACGATCGGGCTCGAGGACTATACGGCCGACCTCGGGGTGCCCAAGACGCTCGAGGGCACAGAGTCTCTCTACGCGCGCGGACGCCTGGTCAACGCCGCGGCGGCCGCCGACGTCCAGGCCATCGACTCGGTGTTCGGGGATGTTGGGAACGAAGACGGACTCCGGACCTGGGCCGGCCGGTCCCGGGCACTCGGATTCGAGGGAATGGGCTGCATTCATCCCAGGCAGATTCGACCGATTCACGAAGCGTTCGCACCTTCGACCGGAGAAATCGAAAAGGCCCTGCGCATCGTGGCCGCGTTCGAGGATGCGGAGGCCAGGGGCCTCGGCGTGGTAAGCCTCGGCACTCGCATGGTGGACCCCCCCGTCGTGCTTCGGGCGCAACGCCTGGTAGACGTCGCCCGGCGGACCGGGTTGATCGAGGAGGCGGGCTCATGAGCGCGAATCAGGAAACTGGCGCGGAATTCGTGGTCAATGCCGCCGGGCGCCGGGTACCCACCGCGGTCAACGGAGCCCCGGCCCGTCCGTACGCCGGTGTCGGGGACTCGACGCCCGAGGGCCGGAAGCACGCACCGCCGATTCGATCGGCCTCCGACTATCCGGGGAGTGGAGACAAGCGGGTGCCGGACTTGAGGACGGCGCTCGAACGGTGTGGCCTGCGCGATGGAATGACGATATCGACGCACCACCACCTCAGGAATGGCGACCAGGTCGCGGTGGCCGCCCTCGAGGCGGCAGCGGACCTGGGAGCCAGGGACCTGGTGTGGTTTCCGAGCGCGTCCTTTCCGTGCCATGAGCCGGTGGTGGACCTGATGAACCAGGGCGTCGTTCACCACATCGAAGGCTCGATGAACGGTCCCCTGGGCGCGTACTGCTCGCACGGCCACATGCGTGGTCTGGGTGTTCTGCGTTCGCACGGCGGACGCTGGCAGGCGATCCAGGACGGAGAGGTGCACATCGACATCGCGATCATCGCGGCTCCAACCGCCGATCCGTTCGGAAACGCGGACGGCTCTCATGGCCCCTCAGCCTGTGGATCGTTGGGATTCGCCCTCGCGGATTCCATGTACGCCGATCACGTGATCGTGGTCACTGACAACCTGGTTCCCTTCCCCTGCATTCCGTGGCAGATCCAGGGCAACAACGTTGACTTTGTGGTCGAGGTGGACTCGATCGGAGACCCGAAGAAGATCGTGTCCGGTACGACGGTGGTCACGAAGAGTCCGGATCGGTTGCTGATCGCCGAATATGTCGCGCGGTTCGTGCGCGATTCCGGAATCATGAAGGACGGCTTCTCGTTCCAGGCCGGGGCCGGGGGCATCGCACTCGCATTCGTGGGCTATGTCCGCCAGATGATGATCGACGCGGGGGTGAAGGCCCGATTCGTCAGGGGTGGATCATCGAGCTACCTGGTCGACCTTCTGAACGAGGGGCTGACCGACTACATCCTGGACGGTCAGACGTTCGACCTCGCCGGGGTGCAGTCGATCGGGGAGGACCCCCGCCACGTCGCCACCTCCCCGTTCACGTCCTACAACTACCACGGCAAGGGGAACTTCGCGTCGATGGTGGACGCAGTGGTTCTCGGGGCGACCGAGGTGGACGTGGGGTTCAACGCCAACGTCGTGACTCACTCGGACGGAATGCTCCTGCACGGAATCGGCGGGTGGCAGAACTGCCTGTTCTCGGGATGCACGATCCTCGCCGTTCCGTCGTTCCGGGACAGGATTCCGGTGATCGTGGACGAGGTCACTACGCTGACCGGTCCCGGCGAACTGGTGGACGTGATCGTAACGGAGCGCGGCATTGCCGTGAATCCCCGTCGTCCGGACCTCCTGGCCGCGCTCGCGGAATCCGATCTGCCGATCCGCCCGATCGAGGACATCAAGGCCGAGGTGGAGCGTCTCGTCGGGGGCGCGCCTTCGAAGCCCGCCCTCGGAGACGAGCCTGTGGCCGTCATCAAGTGGGTCGATGGAACGGTGATCGACACCGTGTGGCGAGTGCCAGAGGTGGCGGATCCCCGATGATCGACAGACCGAACTCCAAGGCCATCGACCGGAAGCGCAGACTCGCTCTCCCTGCGGCGGACCTCCCGATCCGGGAACCCGCCGAGCGAGCCAACGACTTCCGCGAATCCTATAACGACTGGGATCTGAAGGCGGCGCGGGCAGAGGCCGAGCGCTGCATTCAGTGCCCGGCCGCGCCCTGCGTGAAGGCGTGTCCAGTGGGAAACGACATCCCATACGCCCTGTGGCTGCTGGAGCACGGTGACGTGGCGGCAGCCGCTTCGGTCTTCCGATCGACCAGCACCATGCCCGAGATCTGCGGACGAGTGTGTCCGCAGTCTGAGTTGTGCGAGGGTGCGTGCGTGTATGCCAAGCAGGGAGAGCCCGTCATTCCGATCGGCCGTCTGGAAGCGTTTGTCGCTGATCGCGCTCCCCAGCCACCGCTGGAGCGGTTGCAGCGCAGCGGGCATCGAGCCGCCGTGGTCGGGGCCGGACCTGCCGGACTGACGGTGGCGGAGCGGCTGGTCCGCCAGGGTCACGAGGTTACCGTGTTCGACGCCTGGCCGGCCGGGGGCGGGGTCCTTCGCTACGGCATCCCATCGTTCAAGATGGCGCACCGCCTGGTGCAGAAGAAGGTGGACTGGCTCGTCACCTCAGGTGTCAGCTTCGTGTTCGACGTGTTCGTGGGACCCGACCTGACGGTGGATGATCTTCTGGACCGGGGCTTTGAGACGGTGTTTCTGGGAATCGGAGCCGGCGTTCCCCGGGCGCCGTCGGTCGAGGGATCCGAGTTGCCGGGTGTCTACCAGGCCACGCCGTTCCTGGTGCGGGCCAACGTGGAGCCGGAACTGCGACCGATGGAGATGAGCGAGCCCGCGCGGGTCGGCCGCCGAGTCGCCGTGGTGGGAGGCGGCGACACGGCAATGGACTGTCTCCGTACCTCCCTCAGGCTGGGGGCGGAGAAGGTCACGTGCTGGTACCGACGCACCGAACGGGAGATGCCCGGAAACGAGCGCGACCGGGCATTCGCGAGCGAGGAAGGAGCCTTCTTCGAGTGGCTCGCGCAGCCCGTTCGGCTCATCGCCGGACCAGACGGGCGAGTGGGTGCGATGGAGTGCATCCGCATGCGCCTCGACGAGCCCGATGCTTCAGGCCGGCGGCGACCGGTCGAGATTCCCGGATCTGGTTTCATGGTCGAGGTGGATACGGTCGTTCTGGCCCTCGGCTACCTGGCAGACCGGGATACGGTGGCAAGCGTACCGGATCTCGACGTGGATGATGGGTCTCTGATTACGATCGACCCGGAGTCGGGGAGCACCTCTCGGGAAGGGGTGTTCGCCGGCGGCGACGCCGTGCTCGGTCCCGCCCTGGTGGTAACAGCAGTAGAACAGGGCCAGCGGGCGGCTCAGACTATGCACGGGTACATGACGGGGCGGGACGCCCGGGTACCCGTGGGTTGGCCCTTGTGAGGTCGGTCGAGCCTCTCGTGTTGGTGATCAACCCCGGCTCCACGTCGACGCGGATTGGCCTTTATCGAGGAGAAGCGAGAGTCGCGGAGGAGAAGTTCGACCACCCCCCGGGGACGCTGGACCAGTCTGGCGACCTGTGGAAGCAACTGGAACCGCGCAGCGCAGCGGTCGGGGACTTTCTCGAGCGAACTGGGATCGAACCGGGCTCGCTGGATGCCGTTGTCGGCCGAGGCGGGCTGCTGCGCCCGGTGGCGGGTGGAACGTATGAAATCTCGGAATCGATGCTCGAGGACGCCAGGGTCGGCCTGCAAGGCTCGCATCCATCGAATCTCGGCTGTGCCCTCGCTGCATCCATCGCACGACCCGAGGGAATACCGGCCTATGTCGTGGACCCCGTGTCGGTCGACGAGTCGGAGGAGCTCGCGGCCTATTCGGGGCTCGCCGGTATCCGACGTCGCCCCCTTTCGCATGCCTTGAGCGTCCACGCGTGCGCCCGGCGATTCGCCTCGGAATCAGGCCACAGGGTCGAAGAAGTGAACGTCGTCGTAGCGCATCTCGGCGGCGGTATCTCGGTGTGCCCCGTGCGAGGCGGGCGGATCGTGGACGCCAACAACGCGGTCAGCGAGGGACCGTTCTCTCCGCAGCGGAGCGGCGGCCTCCCCTTGCAAGAGCTGCTCGCCTTCCTGTTCGATAACGGCTACTCCCGGCGAGACCTCGAAGAGATGACCGTCCGGCGAGGTGGGCTCCTGAGCTATCTCGGCACGTCGGATGCCATCGAGGTAGAAAAGAGAATCGCAGACGGCGACGATCGAGCGCGCGCGGTGTATCAAGCCATGGCTTACCAGATCGCGAAGGAGATCGGAGCCATGGCTACGGTCCTCTCCGGAACGATCGACGCGATCGTACTCACGGGAGGCCTTGCCCGGTCCGGACTTCTGGTGGATTGGATCGTGGAGCGCGTGGTCTTCATAGCTCCGGTGAAGGTGATCGAAACCGAGGAAATGTCAGCTCTGGCCGCAGGGGCGCTACGGGTGCTCCATGGCGAGACTCAGGCGTCCCAATACTGAACCAGCGGCGCCATCAGCGGGGCCGATGCGGGATAGAAGAATGCGCAAGTTACTGTCGGGCAACGAGGCGATAGCGCGGGGCGCGAGCGAAGCGGGAGTGCTGTTCGCTTCCGCATACCCAGGGACCCCTTCCACCGAGATCCTCGAGACGATCGCGCGGCAGGGCAACATCCGGGTTCAGTGGGCCGCCAACGAGAAGGTCGCGTACGAAGTGGCGTGCGGGGTGGCCCTGGGTGGGGGTCGCGCGCTGGTCGCGATGAAGCATGTGGGCGTGAACGTTGCGGCCGATCCCCTCTTCAGCTCGTCGTACTCCGGTGTGAACGGCGGGCTCGTACTCGTTTCCGCCGACGATCCGGCCATGCATTCTTCGCAGAACGAGCAGGATAACCGCCACCTCGCGCGGGCGTCGAAGATTCCGGTGCTCGAGCCGTCCGACAGCCAGGAGGCGAGAGACTTCTTGCTCATGGCGTT
>CAYWLF010000078.1:7039-9513 GCA_964458875.1 uncultured Gemmatimonadota bacterium | reverse complement strand
CCGTCCACGAACCGGGCACGAGCCGCGCCGGTCCAGCCGCTCGTCGGAGCGCGGTAGCCTGCGGTCAGCGCACCCTTCCACTTCGGCGCGTTGAGCGGCACGGGCTCGCCCTGATCATCGCTGCCCGTCGGGAACAGGTCCTTCTCCACCCACGAGAGCGACCCCCCGAACTCCCATCTCTCGTTGAGTACGTACGTCAGTGACGCATCGGCCCCGAAGAAGTTGAAGTCGCCGAGGTTCCTGTAGGTGAGGAGGACCGGGGACGCCGTCTGGCCGCCGGCCGTCGTCGGCGCCATGACGCCGAGCGGGAGACCTACGAGGCCTTCCTCGGTCTCAGCCGAGCCCACGTTGTTGGCGATCAGGGATGCCTGGTCCAGCGACACTCCCTGCGAGATCAAGTATCCCGCCAGCTCCTGACCGGCCAGGAAGATGTTGGGCGTGAACGGCTCCAGCGCCGACACGAAGTTGTCCACGTCACTGTAGTACACGTTCGCACCGAGCAGGAGGTTGCTGCCCAGCAGCAGTCCCTTGTAGCCGATCTCGAACGTCTGCCAGATCGTCGGATCGAGGGCTGGAACATCAGGAACCGACGAGAGATCCGTGGTGGTGTTGACGAAAGTCTGCGTCGTCGGGTTGAGAATGCCGGCCACGATCGGGACCGCACCATCGGGTGGAGCCGCCGTGGCCAGGAACGCGCCGAGCGCACCCGCCAGGGCCTGGCATTGGGGACCCGTGGGATCGGCGGCGCACGCTCCCTGCGTGACGGCGCCGAAGGCGGTCTGCGCCTCGGTCCACGTGCTGGCGCTGTTCGTTGCCACGTAGGCACGGGGATCGAAGGTCGGCCCGGCCGGCCCCACTCCCGAGATATTGAACGGCGACATGTGTTGTGGCACGCCGCCGATCCGATCATAACTGAACCCGTTCTCGGTGACTCCCTGCGCGCGCAAGTCATAGAAGAACGGACCGCCGAGCGGGATGGGCTGGGCCGAGATGTCGAGGAACAGGTTCAGGGTGTTCGGCGTCGAGAAAGCGCGGTTGTACGTCGCGCGGATGCTGCGTTCGGGGGTCGGCTTGAACACGAGCGCCGCCCGCGGTGAGAACACCGGGTTTTTGAGCCGGGTGTGATCGTCCAGCCGCGCCGCGGCCACCACATTCCACTTGCGGGTGAGCTGACCGTCGTACTGCACATATCCGCCCACCTCCGTGACGTCGTCGTCGTCTTCGTTCTGCCCGTTGATGGTGCCCTCCGATTGCGGGTTCGTGTACAGATAGTCGAGCCCGTACGTGAGCGCGTTCTGCGGATTGATGTCGAAACCGTGCTGAAGCTGGGCCACGACCTGGTACGACTTGTCGATCAGCGGGCGGCCGGAGCGCAGAAGGTAGGTATCGTCGTTGTCGTTCTTGTTCCAGAACACCTGCCCGAACAGGCGCTTCCAGTTGAATCGGCCCTGGGCGTACCACGTGCCCCAGTTCTGCACCTGCCCCCCCCCGATCCCCGTCAGATCAACGCTGTTGACGGCGTCCACGTGACCGCCAGACAGGATGATCGAAGTCTCGGGGCTGGGACGGAAGTCGGTCCTGAGGTCCAGGTTCCAACGCTTCAGGTCGGCATTGCGCGCCGTGTTGTTGACGAACGTGCCGTCACTCTGCGGATCGCCGATGCTGGCCTGTCCCTGCGGCGCGCCGGCTACATTGTCGATTCTCGTCACGAGCGATTCCGTATCGCCCGGGGAGAGGTCGCCCGAGAAGTTGACGCAGGCGCTGCTGGCCAGGGAGTAATCGGCGGCCTGGCATGCGATGGCGATCGACTGCTGGTTCTTCTCCTCCGGATCGATGAAACCGAAGTCCTGGCCCGTGAAGTAGGCCCCCGACAACTTGACGCCGAATTTGTCGTTGTCCGTCTTCCACGCCATCCGTCCGTCGAACTGCCAGACGAACTCGTCCGTACCGGCCTGCGTGAAGGTCTGCGGGGTGCCCCCGATGCTCGCCACCTGACTCGTATTCCCCTGCTGCCGCAGTCCACTCGACAGGGCGAAGTCCATCCCGGGGTCGTCAATCGGGGAGCGGGTGATGAAGTGGATCACGCCGTTGGCCGCGTTCGGTCCGTACAGGGCCGAGCCCGGCCCGAGGACCACCTCCGCCCGTTCGATATCGAAGCTGGTCGTCGGGTTGGACCATGACACGTTCACGCGAAGCGACGGCACGCGGGCGATCCGGAAGTCCGTCATGTCGAGCGCCGCACCCGAGAACACGTTGTTGAAGCCTCGCACAACCGTGTAACTGCTCTGCAGGCCCGTGGGCACGAAGTCCACCGCAGCCTGCTCCTTCACGTGGTCCACCGGCGTGATGGCCGGTCGCTCCATGATCTGCTCTCGAGTGACGACCTCGATCGCCGCCGGTGCATCCAGGGCTTTCTCTACCCGCCTGGAGGTCGTCACGGTGATCGGGTTCAGGCTGAAGCTACGCTCGACCAT
>CAYWLF010000078.1:0-6939 GCA_964458875.1 uncultured Gemmatimonadota bacterium | reverse complement strand
CTCTCCTCCATGTCGATCACGATGCGGTCCACGCGATCCACGAAGTAGTTGTGCGCGACGCTGATCGGGATGGCGATCGTGAGGCCGGAAGCCGTCGTGATGAGGGCTACCTTGATACCGCCCGCGACGAGCGTCGCCTCGACCTCACCGGCGATCTCGATCGCCTGGAAGGCCTGGATCATCCCGATAACCGTCCCGAGGAAGCCGAGCAGCGGGGCCACGTTCGAAAGCGTGGCAAGCCACACCAGGCCGCGCTCCAGTTTCGAGACCTCGATCGCGCCGGCGTTCTCCACCGCCTGCGTGACGCGCTCCGTGCCTTCCCTGTACCGCTTCAGGCCAGCGGCGAGGATCTCGCCTGCCGGGGCTGTCGATTCCTCGCACAGGGCCAGCGCCTGGTCCAACCGCTGCTGCGCGATCATTCCGTCGACCTCGCTCAGGAGCCTTCGGTTACCCAGGGACTTCATCAGGAGATCGATGAACTTCCAGATGATGATCAGGATTCCGACCGCAAGGCAGAAGCCAAGAGGCCACATCATGAATCCACCGGCCACCCAGATCTCGTCGAGCTTCAACTCCTGACCCGTGCCGAGCGCCTGCGCATCCTGCAGAAGCATAAGCGCTGAAACAGTCAAGCTTGCCAAGGTGTCCTCCGCCGTAGTCGTTGGTCTGGTTTCTGCCCCGGCCGGCAGGCCTCCCGGTCGGGGGTTGGGAAGCTACCCGCCCCTTCGTCGGGATGTCAAGAGAAAGCACGGGGTCCGCGGGGTTCGGGTCAACGTCCGTTTCAGTCGTCGTCGTGTACCCACCAGCGGGCGACGTTCACCCAGTCGCCTCGAGAATCCACTTCCGTGCCGTACACTCGAGCCCGAGCGAGGTCTACCCGGTCCACGTAGTACAGGAACGTGTAGGGTTGATCTTCCGCCACGAGTTCGTGATATCGGCCGATCAGCGAGCGCAGCCTGGCCCGGTCCGCTTCGAGTGGAATCGAATCGAGAACCGCATCCAGTACCGGGTTGCAATAGCTGGTGAACTGGAACGGCTGACCCACCTGGTCGCATGCCCACAGATCCACGTCGTTGAGAGGCACGTCCCTCGCCCACCCGATGATCACCGCATCGAAACGTCGGTCGGCGCCGATGACGAGAGGGATCAACGCGCCCTGCTCACGGACCACGGGCTCGACCTCGATTCCGATTTCGCCGAGCGAAGCCTGCACCAGCGTCTGGACAGCCCCCCAGTCCCGGCGCGGCGTGGCCAGGAGCTCGAAGCTGAAGGTCTCTCCATTCCTGTCGCGCGCCCCGTCTCCGTCCGAGTCCATCCAGCCGGCCTCTTCCAGGAGCGCGGCCGCTTCCTCCGGGGAGTACGGGAGCGGTGCCCAGGCGGAATCATACGCCCAGTGCCATGGGCCGACCGGACCCGCCGCCACGGTGCCGTTGCCACCGAGAACGGCCTGCACGAGCGTCTCGCGATCGATGGCCATGGTGAGCGCCCGGCGGACGAGCGGATCCGCGAACTCCGGGCGGCGCGAGTTCCACGCGATGAATGCGTACTCCGGCGCCGAGTACGAGGTGGAGATCACCTCCGGATCGTCGCCAACCTGGTCGAGCATCGACGGCGACGCGTCGATCACCAGGTCCACCTCGCCGGTCTGCAGCGCGGCCGCGAGCGCAAACTCGTCCGGGATCTGTCGATACACGAGCCGGTCCAGGTATGGCCGTCCACCCAGGTCTTCCGGAAAATCGGGATTCGCCTCGAACACCCACCGGTCGCCCGGGATTCTCTCCACGAAACGGAACGGACCGTTCCCTACCGGTGACAGGGTGCCGAACGGGTGCGACTCCAGGTCCTCCGGCGGAACCTCGGCCAGGATGTGCTCTGGCATGATGGCCGTCCGTGTCCACCCGTATAGCGCGTTGGCGTGCGGCCGGAGGAAGAACCGGATCGTCACGGGGTCGATGACTTCAGCCGCATCCCAGTAATCGAAGTAGGAAGGGTTGGGAAATGGCACGGCGGGGCTCTTGAGCCGGTCGAACGTGAACGCCACGTCGCGGGAGGTAACCGGGGCGCCGTCGTGCCACACCAGGTCGTGTCGCAGATGGAAGATCACTTCGCTGGTGTCCGCGTCAAACTCCCATGAGCGGGCGAAGTACGGCTGCGGTTCGTAGTTCTCATCATTCGAGACCAGCGTCACGAACAACACGTGAACCTGATGCTGCCCGCTCTCGAAGTCCGTACTCACCAGCGAGTTCATCGAACCCGGGTCACCCCTGCCGCCTACGACGACGGTGCCGCCGTAGCGCTGCGTCTCCGCGACTTCCGGTTCGGCTCGAATCGAGGATGTCCAGCCGGGCGCGCCGTCCTGACGTGGCCCTGACTCGCCGCACGCGCTCGCGACCATGGCCACGAACACGAAGCCGGCTGCCCACCCGGCGCTCACAGGTCTCATCGATCCTCCCGAATGTTCAGCGACGCCAGGTCCATGCGTCGTCTTCGTAGTGCGCGCGCGCCTGTTCGGCCGCATCGCGTTCCCTCGGTGTAAGATCTTCGCGTCGCACACCCCGGCCGAGTTCCGCGGCGAACGAGTCGGCCAGGGCTTCGCAGATCGTCTCGACGTCCGGTACCGGATCGAGAAATTCCGACAGACCGGCTGCCGGGACGTCGACCGGGCCCGCCCCCCCTGTACGCAGGTCCTCCACCGTATGCTGGTCGTTGTAGAGAAGGAGAGAGCCGTGTTGAAGGAGGGCTCCTCCGTCCCGCCACTGGGCGCTTCCGATCAGCTTGCGGCCGTCAGCTACCACCTCGCCCGGAAGAGGGTCGCGGAAGCATGCGCGGACCGTCGGTTTCGGGGCAGGCTCGGCCCGTTTCGCGCCCACGATCGATGCAGCCGCTCCGAGGTCCCGCAGCCCCGCCGCCAGGGCCCGGTTGATCTTCAGGTAGGCGTCCCGCAGCCCACCCCATTCGTCGGCCGGAGCCGCCACGCTATAGGTGAGTTCGCGGTGGTGGAATACCGCCCGACCGCCCGTGGGACGGCGTACCACATCGATCCCTCGCCTGGCCGCCCGCGTTTCGTCGTATCGCCCGCGCGCGGTCTGGTTACGGCCGAACGAGAGGCAGCCCGGCTCCCAGCCGTACAGGCGCAGCGTCACGCCGCCTGCTCGCGCCGAGTCCATCAACGCTTCGTCCACGGCCATGTTCCACGCGCCACGCGCCGGACCGTCGACCAGGCAGCGAAGACTGGGCTCGTTCAGGCTTCCGCGTCCCCGGGAAAGCTCCACTTCAGGTCCAGTTGTCTGGCGGCACGTCCTTCATCGAGGCGACGGACCGGCGTGGTGTGCGGCGCCGTGGCCACCATCTCGGGATCGGTCTCGGCCTCACCGGCGATCGCCTTCATGGCCGCCGCGTAACGCTCCAGCTCCTCTTTCGTCTCCGTCTCGGTAGGCTCCGTCATCAGGGCCTCGGGGACGTTGAGCGGGAAGTACACTGTGGGCGCGTGGAAGCCGTAGTCCAGCAGACGCTTCGCCACGTCCATCGTCTTGATGTCGGTGCGCTTCTTGAGAGTGACGCCCGAGAACACCGACTCGTGCATGCCCCGACCGTAGGGCAGGTCGAAGTCGTCCTTCAGGAGCGCCGTCAGGTACGCGTTGTTGAGAACCGCCGCCTCCGCGGTCTCACGAATTCCGCGACAACCGAGCATCCGCATGTACGTGTACGCCCGCACCATGACCCCGAAGTTGCCATAGAAGCCGTGCAGCTTGCCGAACGACTCGGGGCGATCCCAGTCCAGCCCATAGGATCCGTCGTCTCGCCGAACCACTTTGGGCACCGGGAGGTACGGGGCCAGGTGCTTCTTCACGCCGACCGGACCCGAGCCGGGGCCGCCGCCACCGTGCGGAGTACTGAACGTCTTGTGGAGATTGAAGTGGACTATGTCGTAACCCATATCGCCGGGGCGCGTCACGCCCATGAGCGCGTTCAGGTTGGCCCCGTCCATGTACATGAGGCCGCCGACCTCGTGTACGAGGCGGGATATCTCGAGAATATCCGATTCGAACACGCCAAGCGTGTTCGGGTTCGTAAGCATGAGCCCGGCGACTGTCTCGTCCAGGTTCTCACGCAGGGCCTCGAGGTCCACCCGACCGGAAGCGTCGGAGGGAATCTCTTCCGCGTCAAACCCGGCCATCGCGGCCGTGGCCGGGTTGGTCCCGTGCGCCGAGTCAGGAAACAGGATGCGGCGCCTCGTGCCACCTTCACCGTTCGCGTCGTGATGCGCCCGCATGAGCAGCACACCCGTCATCTCGCCCTGCGCTCCAGCTGCCGGCTGCAGGGTCACCTCGTCCATCCCGGCGATTTCCTTCAGCATCTCGGCCAGCTCGTGCATCAGGCGCAGGGCGCCCTGGGCGCTCGCCTGGGGCGTGAACGGATGCAGACCCGCGAAACCACCGAGCCGGCAGGTCGCCTCGTTCACCTTGGGGTTGTACTTCATCGTGCACGATCCCAGCGGATACAGGGCCCGGTCCACGTGGTGGTTCTTGAGCGAGAGTTCGGTGTAGTGCCGCACCACCTCGTTCTCCGGGACCTCGGGGAGCCGGGCCGGCTCGCTCCGCAGGTGGTGGGCGGGGATGAGCTCATCCAGTGACCCCGTATCCACGTCCGTGCGGGTCATGCGCGTCCCGCGCCGCCCCGACTCGGATTTCTCGAATATGGTGGGCGTCGTTTCGCCCTTCAGCGGAAAGCCGGCCATCGCCTGCCTCTCCTTCGTCAGAACTCGTATTCGTCGCCGGGCCGCAACACGACGACTTCCGCCCGCGGCTCGACTCGGGCCCGGAAACTTTCCGGGTCCTGCGCGATCAGCGGCCACGTATCGTAATGAATCGGGATGACGACCCGAGGTTTGATCAGGTCCACCGCAAGCGCGGCGTCCACGGGTCCCATCGTGAAGTTGTCCCCTATCGGCAGGAGCGCGACATCGACTTGCCCTGCCAGTAGGCCCATGTCCAGCGTGAGTCCCGTATCGCCCGCGTGATAGATGCCGCACCCGTCAAGCGTGAGCAGCAGTCCCGCGGGGACGGTCGTATATCCGTCCGACCCCTTTCCTGCTACCTGTCCGCCGTGCAACGCCGGCGTGAGCTTGACCCGGCCGAACGGGAAATCGTAACCCCCTCCAATGTGCATCGGGTGGGTCTTGTCGTACCCCAGCACTTCCTGCGCGTAGGCCACGATTTCGAAGGATGCGATCAGCGTCGGATCCGTTTCCTCCAGCAGGGGCCACGCGTCCGCTACGTGGTCGTAGTGTCCGTGCGTGAGTAGCAGGTAGTCGAGACGGTCGTGAAAATGCTCGCGGCCGACATCGGCCTGCGGGTTGTCGGTGAGGAACGGGTCGATCAGGAGGCGCGTGCCGTCACTGGCCACGATTTCCGTGCACGACTGCCCGTGGAAGATCAGCTTGCCCATGAGTGCCTCCTCAGCCCGCGAGGAGCTCGACCAGGCGGTCGATCTCGTCGCGGCTCCGCTTCTCGGTGAACGCGAGCAACAGGCCGTCCGGAACCTCGAGCGACTCGAATCGACTGAGCGAGACTCCTGCAAGAATGCCGGCGTCGAAACCGCGCTCGAGAATCGACCGGGAGTTCTCCCTGGTCACCACGGCAAACTCGCGTGCGAAGGGGGTGTCGGGAAACAACGGCGTGACGCCGTTTACGTCCTGCAGTTTGCGCCACGCGTAGTGAGCGTTCTGCACAGACGATTCAGCCACTTCTCGCAGTCCCTCCCTTCCGAGAAGGCTGAGGTGCACCGTGGCGGCGAGAGCGTTCAGGCCCTGGTTCGTGCAGATGTTACTCGTCGCCTTCTCACGCCGGATCTGCTGCTCACGCGTCTGCAGCGTGAGCACGTAACCGCGGCGATCCTCCATGTCCACCGTGGCGCCCACGATCCGGCCGGGCATCTTGCGCACCAGCTTTTGCCTGGCCGCGAACAGCCCCACGACCGGTCCGCCGAAACTGGGAGCGTTCCCGAACGGCTGCCCCTCCGCCACCACGATGTCCGCCCCGAGCTCTCCCGGTGTTCGAAGAAGTACCTGGGCGATCGGGTCCGTGACCACGACGAGTAGCGCCCCGGCCGCGTGTACTGCATCGGCGATCGGCTGCAACTCTTCGATGCAGCCGAAGAAGTTCGGGTACTGGACCACGAAACACGCCACGTCGTCGTCCAGCGACGCGGCGAGAACCTCGAGATCCACCAACCCGTCCGAACCGGCAGGCACCAGTTCCAGCCCGCTGCCAAGTCCGCGAAGGTACGTATCGGTCACCTTGCGGTAGTGTGGATGCACGGTCCGCGCGGCCAACACCCGGCCCCGCCGTGTCACGGCGCGGGACATCACGGCCGCCTCGGCGGCGGCGGAAGGCCCGTCGTACATCGACGCGTTCGCCACATCCATGCCCGTGAGCTCGCAGATCATCGTCTGGAACTCGTAGATGGACTGCAGGGTGCCCTGCGAGACCTCCGGCTGGTAGGGGGTGTACGCCGTATAGAACTCGCTTCGTCGGACGATATGGTCCACGGCGGCGGGCACGTGGTGATCGTACTGCCCGGCGCCGGCGAAGCACACCAGTGATCGGTTTTCGTCCGCAAGACCACTCAGTTCGCGAACCGCTTCCCACTCCGACAGGGCTTCTGGAATGTCGAGGTCCCCATCGAGAATGAGTTCGGCCGGTACGTCGTCGTACAGTTCGCGGATGTCGGATACGCCTGCGCGCGCGAACATCTCGCGGCGGTCGGCCTCACTGTGTGGAATGAAAGACATCGGTATTCCTGCCGTCGTTGGAAACCTGTCGAAAGCTGCGCAGGCTTCGGGTCGGTGGTAACGGTCAAGACCTGCCGAACCCGAAGGGCCGGGTCCGGCGCGCGTCTACGGCCTCGCTAGTCCTCGATGAGGGCCGCGTAGGCCTC
>CAYWLF010000077.1:2994-9605 GCA_964458875.1 uncultured Gemmatimonadota bacterium | reverse complement strand
TCGCGTACCTGGGAATCAGTTGGGGCGGCGTGATGGGCAGCATCCTGACCGCCGTCGAGCCGCGCTTCAAAGCGAGCGTCCTGGTGGTCGGCGGGCTCGAGATGCAGGCGGTTCAGCCGATGGCGGACCCGTTCCATTTCCTGCCCCGCGTCACCCTGCCGACGCTCATGCTCAACGGCCGCTACGACTCGTTCTTCCCGCTCGACACGTCGATCATGCCCTTCTTTGAGACCCTCGGCACGCCCGAGGCGGACAAGAAACTCATCGTAACCGACGCCAACCACTTCGTGCTCGCATACGAGGCCAACCTGGCCATCGCGGAGTCGCTGGACTGGCTGGACCGGTACGTGGGGCCGGTGGAATAGGCAGCGCGACAGGGCGTCGGCTGGGCCCGGCGTTGATCCTCTATTGAGATATCGTCCCATCCTCCGGGTGCCGCTCCACCCGACCCGGAGGTATAATGTGGAACGTATGGCGCTCTCACAGATCACCTGGCAGGACGTCCAGCAGCTCCCGGATGATGGCCATCGGCACGAGGCGATCGAGGGGGAGTTGCACGTGACGCCAGCTCCCTCCGTCCGGCACCAGAGGGTCTCGCAGAAGCTGGAGCAGGCTCTCTTTAGGCTTCTCGAGGGTGCCGGGCACGGAATCGTTCTCCATGCGCCTATAGGGGTGGAGTTCCCGTCGACGGGCGAGGGCGTCCAACCGGATATCGTCTTCGTGTCGACCGCGCGCCGCACACTCATCCACGACGAGGGAATCCGGGGCGCTCCGGACCTCGTGGTCGAGATCCTATCCCCTACCACAGCGAACCGGGACCGCGGCGTGAAGCGGAAGCTGTACGAGCGGCAGGGGGTCGATCAATACTGGATCGTAGACCTGGATGCCGAGACGGTCGAAGCATGGACCTTCGGGGCTCGTCCCTCCGAGGCCCCTGCCCTCGAGCGCGTCACCGGGGAGCTTCCGCTTCGCCTGGGCGGCGAGCTGATCGGCAAGATAGACCTGGCGACGGTGTTCGCCGCCGACTGACGGAGCGGTTTCGAAGCCCCTTCCCTGGCCCCCCCGGCACCTGCCGTGGACTCTCACTCCCCTGCCTCTATATTCAGTCAGCGTCCTCTCGAGGGGAGGACCTTGCGCCGCTGCGGGGCCAGGGTCGATGCCGACCGTCGCGCCGCTGACTTTCGAGAGGAGCCGCCAGCCCCGTGATGCGCCAACTGCTCCACCGCCGCGTTCCACAGATCGTCGGGGCCTTCCTGGCCACGAGCTGGATCTTCCTCGAGTTCACGGACTGGGCGGTCGACCAGTACGCGTTGTCGCCCAACCTCACGAACTTCGTGGTCACCGGGCTGCTTCTTCTCCTTCCCGCCGTCGCCATCCTGGCCTGGAGGCACGGGGCGCCGGGCGAGGACGGGTGGACGAAGACGGACGCCGCGGTGATCGGCCTCAACCTGGTCGCCGCCGGCGGCATCCTGATGACCGTGTTCAGCGGCCAGGAGCTCGGGGCGGCCACCACGGTG
The DNA here is from genome assembly GCA_964458875.1 of uncultured Gemmatimonadota bacterium. GTDB lineage: Bacteria > Gemmatimonadota > Gemmatimonadetes > Palauibacterales > Palauibacteraceae > Benthicola. Next base: position 8,088 of record CAYWLF010000077.1, on the reverse strand, counting down.
CGACTGCTCGAGGACGACGACGGCAACACGGTCGAGCGGGTGCTCCCCAAGGCCGAGTTCCGGCGCACCGTCCTGGTGTGGGACTTCGAGAACGAATCGGGCGACCCGGAGCTCGATTGGCTGCAGAGCGGCCTGTGGATGGGCCTCGTGCAGGACGTGTACCAGGACCTGTTCGTGACACCCCTCGAGGTCAACGACCTACGGGTCCGTGAGCCCCTGCGGAAGGCTGGCTTCGAGCTCCCGTACGGCGTCCCGCTGGCCCTCAGGCGCCAGCTATCGGAAGCGGCGGGCGCCGGGCACTTCCTCGTCGGCAAGATACTGGAGCAGGACGGGGACACGCTCGTGGTTCGCACTCTCCTATACGAGACGCGGAACGCACGGGAGGTGGCTTCCCGCACCTACCGCGGGGCCGACCCCCTCGGCATGGTGGACCGCATGTCGGTAGACGTACGCCGCGACCTCGGTATCCCGAATTGGCAGATCCAGGAGTCCACGGACCTTCCCGTCGCCGAGACGCTCACGGACTCGCCCGAAGCGTTTCGCGCGCTGTCCGAGACCAGGGTCGCCATGTTCGAGAACCGCCTGGCCGACGTTCGGGCCGCGGCCCAGCGGGCGATCGAGGCCGATCCAACGTTCGCCACCGCGCACAGCTCTGACGCGGCGGCGGCGCTCTTGATGGGTGACCAGGCGGCCGCCCGCGCGGGAATAGCGGAGGCGCTGCGCCACTCGTACCGACTTCCCGAGCGCAGCAGGCTCCTCCTCCAGATGCTGGACCGCATGCTCTTCCGCATGGACCCGGCCGGGGCGCTGCAGACGGGCGGTTACTGGATCGAGCTCTATCCGCAGGACCTGATGGCCCGCCAGCTGCTCGCCCAGACCCACGCGATGCAGGGTGACACCGACGGCATGATCGCGCAGTTCCGGGCTCTCCTCGCCATCGATTCGGCGAACGTGCAGTCGCTCCAGTCGATCGCCGCCGGCTTCCGGGCGAAGCAGGAGTACGACAGCGCCCTCGTGTACTACGATCGGCTGGCGGAGCTGCAGCCGACCGACGTCCAGACGCGCCTGGACATCGCGGCGACCCAGACCAGCCGCCTCCGGTTCGACGAGGCTCGCGAGGAGCTGCAGCGGGCGCGGACCGTCGCGCCGGACGATCCGGACGTACTCGGTGGGCTCGCTCGCCTGGACATGCGGGAGGGACGATACGAGGACGCCGCGGAGCGCATGGGGGAGATGGCCCCGCTCGCCCGCACGGCGCAGCAGCGCAACCTCGTCGCGGGCGTGCGCGAGACCTACCACTACAGTCGAGGACAATACGCTCCCCTTCGCGACGCGTATCTCGAGCGCCTGCGGGCGACGGCCGAGGTCGCGGTTCCAATCCAGGCCGTCCAGCAGGTCCTCAGCTCCGAAGTGCTGGTCTTCGCGTCTGACTGGGGACGTGAGGCGTTCGCCCTGCGACAGGTCGACAGTCTGCGCGCCACGGTGTCGGAGCCGTGGAGCTTCACGCTGGACGTGCCGGCGGTGCAGATCCACCTCGACCGAGAAGACCTGGAGTCAGCGCGAGAATCTCTCCAAGGCCTGCACGCGCTGAACGAGGCCTTCGGCGAGGCCCCCGGCCGGACCGCTCGCATTCGCTGGATCGAGGGCCGGATCGAGTGGATCGAAGACGGCGAGTGCAGCCGGGCGATCGAAAGCTTCCGCGCCGCAATGGAACTCTCCCCGGGGAGTTCCAGGAACAGGGCCTGGGCAGCCGCGTGCCTGATCGATCTCGAGCGCTGGGAGGCCGCCGAGGTAGAAGTTGAGTGGCTCCTGGAGCGCCTCCCCGGCGACGGGAAGGTCCGCCTGTTGGCGGCGCGCCTGCGGGCGGGCCAGGGCCGGACGGCCGACGCGATCGCCGAGGTCGAGACCGCGCTGGACTACTGGTCGGAGGCCGACACGGCCTACCGCCCGGCCGCCGAAGCGCGCGAACTCCTGGCGGAGTTGCAGGCAGCGGGCTAACGCCGGGACCGGAGCCGCGTCACCACCGCAAGCCATCCGCAGACGTGCACCTCAAAACAGCTGCATCCGTTCTGGGAAGATATCTTCCCAGAATTTGCGGAGCCGTTTTGAAGGGTACATCCCGCCCCTAACCGCTACCCCCCGCTTGACTTCCCATATCATACACATATTATATGGGTATGTGTATCACTCGTGTGTACACACTACCAATCCTCTGCTTCGGATGAGGCTTTGATGAGCGCCAGAATTCACATCGTGCTGGAGCAGGAGGAGAAGGAACGGTTCCGGGCCCGGGCCCGGCAGGAGGGGATGACTTTGAGCGAGTGGTTGCGGGACGTCGCGCGGCAGGCCCTGATCCGCGGCGAGGGTGGACCGGAGATCCGAACGGTTGAGCAGTTGCGTGCGTTCTTCAGGCAATCCAATGAGCGCGAGCAGGGGTCGGAGCCTGACTGGGACTCGCATCGCAAGCAGATCGACGAGTCCATGCGCGACGGGATTCCCGACGCGTGATCTTCGTCGACACGAACGTGATCATGTACGCTGCGGGGCGGGAACATCCGCTCCGCTCCGAGGCCCAGGCGTTCTTCGAGGAGAGCCTGGCTTCCGGGATCGTGCTGGTCACGTCGGCCGAGGTGCTGCAGGAACTGTTGCACGCCTACTTGAGAGCGGACCGACTCGAGACGTTGGACACTGCCCTCTCGCTGGCTCGCGCCCGGATCCACACCGTGTGGCCCGTGGAGGCCGAAGACGTGGACCTCGCCCGCCTCCTGGTGGAGCAGCATCCGGGTCTCGGGGCCCGCGACCTTCTCCATGTCGCCTGCTGCTCCAGGCGGAACGTGACCCGAGTCCGGACCTTCGATAGGGGGCTGGCCGCAGCCTTCGCCTGAGCCGCCCGCTCCCCGACGCTGGCGCCAGATCCGTCCGGGGCTAGAATAGTTCTGGAGCACCCCTTCCCCCCAGGAGACGCGCGTGATGATCGCACGCCGGGAGTCTCCCCCTCGCTTTCCGTGGCGACCATGCCTGCTTGTATTCGCCGTCGCGCTCGTGGTGCGCGTCTTCTTCCTGACCCTGATTCCCGAGGATGCGCTCCAGCCCAGCGGCGATTGGGAGCTCGATGCGATCGCCATGTCGGTCGTGGAGAGCGGCCAGTTCGCGAACCCCTACATCGAGCCGACCGGCCCGACGGCCCACCTGGCCCCGGTGCCCCCGTTCATGCTGGCGCTCATCTACAAGATCTTCGGGATCACCATGCTGGGCGGACTCGTCGGTTGGCTGGTTCGCATGATCTTCCAATCCGCGATCTGGGGACTCCTCCCGTGGATCGGCGAACGGCTGGGCATCGGGTGGAAGGCCGGGCTCACGGCCGGGCTTGCCGGTGCCCTGTGGCCGCAGTGGCTCGCGCACGGAGAGGCTCTGGCCTCGGTCCTGCTGGGGCTGCTCGTGGTGGCAATCGTGAGCCGGTGGGACACGGTCGGGCGGCAGTCGGCGGCTCGGCGATCGACGGCTCCGCGACCGACCGCTTCCCTGCTCCTCGGCGCCGCCTTCGGATTCTCGTTCCACTTGCAGCCGGTGTTCCTCGTCGTGCTGCTGGGATACCTGGCGTTCGAGGTATGGTATCGGTCGGACCGTGCCCGCTGGGGTTCCGCGGGGCTCGTCCTCCTCGGCGCGCTGGTCGTCAGCATCCCGTGGGGAATCAGGAACTACCGGGCCTTCGACGCGGTGCTCTTCGTGCGCAGCAACTTCGGACTCGAGCTCCGCATGGGGAACCACGAGGGGGCGACTGCCAACATCGACGATCCCCACTTCAACGACTGGCCCCCGCACCCGAGGACGCATGCGTCCGAGACGCGGAAGATCCGGGACTTGGGAGAGGTCGCCTACATGCGCCAGTCGGGGCGCGAGGCCGTGGCATGGATCCGTTCGAGCCCCGGCGACTTCGCGCGTCTCACCGCGCAGCGGGTCCGCTACTTCTGGCTCGGCGCTCTCGATGATCCGGTGATGGCGCTGGCGTTCGTGACGCTCGCGGGGCTTGCGGCCCTGGGCGTCGTGCGGGTGCTGCGCGGGCTCCCGGCCCCGCATGCCGCCGCTCTACTCATTCCTCTTCTCACCTATCCTCTCGTCTACTACCTGGTGCCGTGGCAGCACCGGTACCGCTTCCCGATCGAGTGGATCCTCTTCCTTCTGGCCGGAGCCGCGCTATACTGGGGCTCCTCTGGCCGTCTCCGAGGTCGGCCCGGTGGAACCCAATGAAACATTCGACGGACGTTCGAGGTATTCGGTCCTGATCCGAGGCTCGCGGTTCGTCCGCGCCCAGCCCATACAAAGAGAGCTTGAACGAATGACGGCAGCGCATATTCGCCGCGCGGCAGCGGCTTTGCTCGTACTCGCGGCGGCAGTGGCGACAGCGCCCGACGCTGGACACGCGCAGGAAGCCGGCGCCGTGCCGGCCAGTCTCTCGAACGCCGAGATCGAAGCCCTTTACCGGGCCCGCCAGGACAGCGCCCGCATGCGGTTCACCGAGGCGGACGTCGCGTTCGTGACCGGTATGATCTCGCATCACGCGCAGGCCCTGATCATGTCGGAGCTCGCCCCCTCGCACGGCGCCAGCCCGTCGGTCGAGACCCTGGCCGCTCGCATCATCAACGCCCAGACGGATGAGATCGCGCTGATGCAGCGCTGGCTCGCCGATCGCGGGCAACCGGTACCGCAGGTGAAGATCGACGGCCTGAACCTGACGATCGAAATGAGCGAGCCGGCCGGCGCCGCGGGCCACGACGAGCACATGGAAATGGCGGATATGGCGCACGACGCAGGCGGCGCCCACGAGCATCACATGCCCGGCATGCTCACCCAGGAGCAGCTCGAGGAACTCGCGTCCGCCTTCGGTCCCGAGTTCGACCGTCTCTTCCTCACCTACATGATCGGCCACCACGCCGGAGCGGTGACCATGGTCGATGAACTGTTCGCCGTGGACGGCACCGGACAGGACGAGGCGGTGTTCAAGCTCGCGTCCGACGTGCAGGTGGATCAGATCACCGAAATCAACCGCATGTCGCAGATGCTGGACGCCATGGCCGACTCCGACGGATCGGACAG
>CAYWLF010000077.1:0-2894 GCA_964458875.1 uncultured Gemmatimonadota bacterium | reverse complement strand
GCGCCGGGTCCACGAGGATCGCGGCGCACCTGAGGTCCGCGTGGCTCGTCCTCGGGACCGCCGGCCTGCTCGGCATGACCGCGTGCGCTTCTTCGGGCTCGACGTCCGCCGCCGCGGACCCGGCCCTCAACACTCCGTCGTCGGCCACCGAGCCGCTGAAGGAAGCGCCGAGCGACAAGAACACGGTGAAGATGCCGGACCCTCGAGTGGGGCTGGGAGCGGGACTGCTGGACGCGGAGGAGGCGATCTGGAACCTGAACCTCCTGTCGGCCACGCCGCCGCCCGCGGCGTTCGTCGGGGTGAGCAACTCGGACCTGGCGTTCAAGGACAACTACGCCATCCAGGGCAACTACAACGGATTCCAGGTGTGGGACATCTCGAATCCTGAGGCGCCTGTCCTCGTGAAGGGATACGTCTGCCCTGCCTCGCAGAGCGACGTCTCGGTGTACCGTGACCTCCTCTTCGTCTCGGGTGAGGGCATGGGCGGACGGCTCGACTGCGGATCCGAGGGCGTGCAGGAGCGGATCAGTGAGCACAGGCTTCGCGGCATCCGCATCTTCGACATCAGCGACATCGAGAACCCGGTCTACATCGCAAACGTGCAGACGTGCCGTGGCTCGCACACGCATTCACTGCTCGTGGACCCGAACGACCCGGACAACGTGTACGTCTACGTCTCGGGATCAGCGGGCGTGCGGCCGGAAGAAGAACTCCCGGGTTGTTCCAATCTCTCCCCGGACGAGGACCCGAACTCGGCCCTGTTCCGGATCGAGGTGATCCGGGTGCCGCTCGCGAACCCCGAAGCGGCGGCGATCGTCAGCTCGCCCCGCATCTTCCAGGACCTGGTCGAGGCGCCGCGGCACGGCCAGGCGCCGGGGGATATCCGGGCCATGGACGAGGCGAAGGCCCGCGGCGCGTTCGTAGCGGAAGTTCGGGGGCAGACATTCGTCCTCCCGGACGGGTTCGCCAGCCGGCTGCTCGCGCAGCAGGTGGCGCAACGCGGCGGAGAGGGTGAGGCGACGGCGGCCGACAGCGCGGCATTGCGCGAAGCGCTCCCGGCGATGCTGGAGCGCATGTTCGGGGGCGGCGACGACGACGCGGGCGACGGTCCGCGCCCCGGCCCGACGCAGTGTCACGACATCACCCTGTACCCGGAGATCGGGCTCGCGGGCGGCGCCTGCGAAGGCTACGGCTTGCTGATCGACATCAGCGATCCGGTGAACCCGGTGCGGATCGCCGCGGTGGCCGACTCCAACTTCTCGTACTGGCACTCGGCCACGTTCAACAACGACGGCAGCTCGATCCTGTTCAGCGACGAGTGGGGCGGTGGCGGCGGTCCGAAGTGCCGCCACGACGATCCGTACGAGTGGGGCGCGAACGCGTTGTTCGTGATCGCCGAGGGCCAGATGGCCTTCCAGAGCTACTACAAGATGCCGGCGGCCCAGACGACCGAAGAAAACTGCGTGGCCCACAACGGCTCGCTCATCCCGATTCCCGGCCGCGACGTCATGGTGCAGGCCTGGTACCAGGGCGGCATCTCGGTGTTCGACTGGACGGACCCGGCAAACCCGATCGAGATCGCGTACTTCGACCGTGGTCCGGTGGACGCGGACCAGATGGCGAGCGGCGGCTCCTGGTCCGTGTACTGGTACAACGGACTGATCGTGAGCTCGGAGATCGCGCGCGGGCTGGACGTCCTCGAGCTGACGCCCAGCGAGTTCATCTCGGCCAACGAGATCGAGGCGGCCCGGTCGGTCCAGTTCGACCACTTCAACGTGCAGGGCCAGCAGATGTTCCACTGGCCGGCGACGTTCGCGCTCGCGCAGGCGTACGTGGACCAGCTGGAGCGGTCCGGCGGCATGAACGCGCAGGGGGTGGGAATGGCTCGCACGGCCCTTTCTGACATGGAGGACGCGCCGGCCGCGGAGCGGAGCGCCGGCCTCACCCAGATGGCGACGCACCTGGCGCAGCTGGCCGCCGAGTCGGAGGACAGCGAGCGGTTGATGCGGCTGGCTGAGACGGTGAAGTCGCTGGCGAAGGGCTGATCAGCCGCTAAGCCGGCCTCGCGCTGACGAAGCACGCCGCCCGCGAAGTGATGAGAGCGCCCGGTGGAGACGCCGGGCGCTCTTTGCTGCTACCAACGGCAAGGATCGAGGCGCGGGTCCGGATCGACGGTTTCACGCCCCCGTCTCATGGTGCCTCTTCTCTGAGCCAGCCGGCGTATCCCTGTGAGTGACCTTCCCCCAGAGTCGCTGGGAAGCCGTCCAACACGCTGCACAGTAGCCGGCTTACCTCGCTCACGAGTACTTCGTCCTCCTCAAAGAGGTACAGATCGACGGCCACCGTCCAAAACGGTTTGCCTGCCACGACCCCCTCGGTCAGCTCAAGTGTGCCCCCGAGGTCGAGCCTGTCCTTCACCTCGACCTGCTTCTTTCCTCCTGGTTCGAAGGCGAACTTGGCGCGGCGGCGGATCTTGCTGACAGCCACCCGATCGTCATCCGCGGTGAGAAACGCCTCGCGGACCGCGTCCTCGTCGGGGGAACCCAGGTAGTCCCACTCCCACTTCGTCCAGCTTTCGAGAACTCCCGTGGCCTCACATGCCTTAATCGACCGCGCGGCGGTTCGGCCCTTCAGCTCAAGGCGGGGCTCGTTCCCACGCAACTTAGGACTCAGAACTTCGTCTCCCGTTACCAGGTAAACGTCAACCCGGCGCTCCTCGTCGACCAGGGAGTCCACCGTGGCCGCCCCGAACCACTCCTCTACGCCAGCCGGAAGCGGGCCCTCCGCGAACCACCTGATTTCGTAGGCACCCGATTCAAGGACTTCTTGAGCAGCAAGCCCACTGCTCCAAGTTGCTGTGTTCAGTAGCAGTAGCATACTGATGGCGCCTGCCA
>CAYWLF010000076.1:0-9609 GCA_964458875.1 uncultured Gemmatimonadota bacterium | reverse complement strand
GCGATAGCCCCGTCCACCACCCGGTGATCGTAGCTCAAGCCGAAGTAGGACATGTGACGGATCCCCACCACGTCGTTGCCCATCGTGTCCTGGACCACCACGGGCCGCTTCTCGATCACGCCGGTGCCGAGGATCGCGACCTGGGGCTGGTTGATGATCGGCATGCCGAACTGGTTGCCGAAGACACCGACGTTGGTGATGGTGAAGGTTCCGCCCTCGATGTCGGCGAAGTCGAGCGTCTTGGTGCGGGCCTTCTCCGCCAGATCGTTGGCGCCCGTGGTCAGGCCCATCAGACTCAGCTGATCGGCGTTCTTCAGGACGGGAACGATCAGTTCCTTGCCGTCGGCCACGGCCACGGCGATCCCGAGATTGATGTCCCGGCGGTACACGACCCGCGTTCCGTCCACGGAAGCGTTCACGATAGGATAATCGCGCAGCGCCTCGACGACCGCCTTCATGATGAAGGGGCCGTACGTGAGCTTGACTCCCTGCTCTGCGAACTTCGGCTTCAGCTTCTTGCGCAGGCGCACCACGTGTTCGAAGTCGACTTCGTTCACGGAGGTCACGTGAGCCGAGATCCGCCTCGACATGAGCATGTGCTCCATCGTGCGAAGTCGGACCCGGCTCATCTCCTCGACGGTGTCTCCCTCCCGGATCGGTACGGAGGGAATCCGTATGTCGAGGGTCGTCCCGTGAATGGGCACCTGCATCGTGCCCGGCTGCCCGGGAGTCGCGGCGGGTGCCGCAACCGTTGCCGGAGCCGGAGCCGGAGTGCCGGGAGTGGTCGGTGCCGCAGCGGGCGCGGCGGGGGAAGCGACTGCGCCCGTCTCGATGTGTGCGAGGATGTCGTCGCGGGTCACGCGGCCGGCGATGCCCGATCCCGCCACATCGGCCAGGTTCACTCCGTGCTCAGAGGCGATCTTCCGAACCAGGGGCGTCGACTTACCCTGGATTCGCTCCTCCCGCGACTCGATGCCACCCGTTGAGGCAGCCGGAGCCACAGGTGCCGGGGGTTCGGCCGGTGCGACGGGCGCGGCAACCGCTTCGGCTTCGGCAGCGACAGGCGGTGCCGGCTCGGGCGTTTCCACGACCGGGTCCGCGGCGGGCTTCGGTTCGGACGGAGCTGCGGCGCCTGCCTCGGTATCGATGCGTGCCACCACCGTGTTCACCTCCACGGTCGCACCCTCTTCTACGAGAATCTCGACGAGGGTCCCGGCAACGGGAGACGGTATGTCCGCATCGACCTTGTCGGTCGAGATCTCGAACAGGTCCTCGTCGCGGGCCACGGTCTCACCGATTTCCTTCAGCCAGCGCGTGAGCGTGCCTTCGGCGATCGATTCCCCCATTTGCGGCATGATTACGTCGACCTTGGACATCTGTCGTTCCTTTTCCTCTCGGTACTACGACCCGTTTCCGACCGGGTCACTCAGTACGCCAGCAGCCACCGGGCCGCGGCAACGATGTCATCCTCCCCGGGGAGGTAGTAATCCTCTAACGTCGGAGCGTACGGGACGGGCGTATCGATCGCGGTGACACGCCGGATGGGCGCGTCCAGCCATTCGAACGCCTCCTCACACACCTGGGCGGTGATCTCACCGGCGAAACCGCCAAACCGGGGCGCTTCGTGAACGATCAACAGGCGTCCGGTTCGTTTCACGCTCTCGACGATGGCGCGCGTATCGAGAGGGCGAAGCGTTCTCAGGTCGACCACTTCGATCTCGGCGCCGTCCTCGACCTGGATGCGGTCCGCGGCTTCCGTCGACTTGTAGAGCATGGCGCCGTACGTGACGATCGTGAGGTCCGTTCCCTCTCGGTGAGTTCGAGCCTTGCCGAGTGGGACGAACACCTCCTCGTCGACCGGAAGCTGCTCCTTGATTCTCCGATACAGGAACTTGTGTTCGAAGAACAGCACGGGGTCGGGGTCCCGGATCGCGGCGCGCAGAAGACCCTTTGCGTCGTAGGCGCGGGCCGGGGCAATCATCTTCAAGCCGGGGACGTTCGCGAAGTAGGACTCCACGGACTGCGAGTGAAACGGACCTGAGCGGGCTCCTGCTCCGCACGGGCCCCGGATCACCAGGCCCGCTCCGATTCCGGTTCGATAGCGCGACTTGGCCGCGAAGTTGACGATCATGTCAAAAGCGGGTGCGATGAAGTCGATGAACTGCATCTCGGCCACCGGCTTCAGTCCCATGTGCGCAGCGCCGATCGCCGCACCGACGATCGCCGCCTCACTGATCGGAGTGTCGATGATCCGGTCGGGTCCGAACTCATCCAGGAAGCCATCGGTGACCTTGAAGGCTCCGCCGTAGGCTCCGATGTCCTCGCCGAGCATGAACACCGACTCGTCGGCTCGCATCTCTTCCTGCAGGGCCTCCCGGATCGCTCCGAGGTAGGTTGTCTCCACGGTCCCGCCGTTCTCCATCAGTCTCCTTCCGGGTGTGTCGTCGGCCGGGCGCGCGAACCCCACGCGAGCCCTTCGTATCCCGGTACCGGTCCGCGGGTCCACGGCACGTCGGCGTCCAGGGCCGGGTCCGCGAACACTCGGGTCCGCGCCTCTTCCGCCGGCGGGTATCCCTCTGCCAGGACCTCGTCAGTTGCCGCATCCAGCCGCGCGACGACTTCCGATCGGATCCGTTTCAGGGTCGATGCCGACTCGAAGCCAAACTCGATCAGATACTCCGCGAAACTCTGGATCGGGTCATGATCCCTCCACTCGTCGAGTTCGTCTTCGGGAACGTACTTCTGCGCATCGTGTTGTGCGTGGCCGAGCATCCGATAGGTCTCCGCGACCAGGATGGTCATTCCATCACCGGCTCGCGCCCGGGCTATCGCTTGCGTCGCCGCATCGTACACCTGGAGAACGTCGTTGCCATCCACGGTCACCGCCGGTACGCCGTATGCACCCGCCACATCCGCCCACTTTGCGACCGCGGCCACCGCCGTGCTCGGAGTCCCGAACGCCCAGCGGTTGTGTTCGAGCACCACCACGATGGGCAGGTTCAGGGCCGCCGCCATGGCCAGACCCTCGTGTGAGGTACCGGTGCGACTCGCTCCGTCGCCCTGGAAAGTGAGGCACACGTGGGGGTCTCGCCGGGTGCGAAAGCTGAGAGCGACGCCGTTCAGGACACACAGCTGTGTGCCCAGGGGGCTGATCGGGCCCAGGATACCGAGCTCGGGAACGGTGAAATGGTTGGTATTGTCCTTGCCGGCGCACAACGACGTTCCACGCGCGGTGTACTGCCGCAGAACGTCGCGCGGATCCAGTCCGCGAGCCAGCAGGGCCCCGAGGTCGCGAATCGAGGGTGCGATCCAGTCGCCGGCCGTCAGGGCGTAGCCGCTCCCGACAGCGGTGGCTTCCTGTCCGAGGCTTCGATACAGACCGCCGACGACATGTCCCTGTTTGAAGATGATCTCCAACCGCTCCTCCAGGGCTCGCGTGAGCCAGAGGAAGCGATACAACGCGCGCATGTCTTCTCGATCGAGCGCCTTCAGGTGATCCATCCTCGCACGGGAGTTTCCGGGACCGCGGCGCAAGGTAAACCGGTAGAGGGTCACCTGCAAACGACGGGATCGCAGCGCTTTACGTGGCAGTAAAGGGAATATCCGTCACGAGACAGGGGAACTGATGCTCGAACTGGGCCTCCACCACGTCACCGGCGGAGAGCTCGCGGCGAACGTATCCGAGGCCGATGGGGCCGAGGCGCGGTGAGACGCACCACGACGTGATCGTGCCGACGACGCGTCCTTCGCGCGTCAACTCGGCGCCAGGCGAACCCGGCGGCGCGGAAGCCGGGTCGGTGGGCCGTATCCCCCGGAGGTGCCGGTTCACCTGGCCACGATAGTGGATGCGAGCGACGACTTCTTGGCCGGTGTAGCACCCCTTGTCGAAGCTCACGGCACGCGAAGCGAGCCCGGTTTCCTGAGGCAGGTTGTCCGACGTGATATCGAGCCCGAATCGAGGGATGCCAAGCTCCATGCGCCAGGCCTCGTAGTCCGCCGCCGTGGCCACTGCGCCTCCGGCCGCCAGGGTCGCGGTCTCGATCGCCTCCCGAGCCGAGCTACCGGCGCGAAGATAGAAGTCCACCCCTCCGCCCTCCTCGGGAGCGCGTTCCAGCCGCAACGGGCTCCCGGACAGTTGCAGCGTGGCCTCCACCTCGCCAGCACGCGGCCCGAGAAGGCTGACGCGTCTCGTGTCGTCGAGCGCGGTAACGGTGGCGAAGCGCGGCGGCAGATACGTGCCGAAATGGTCGAGAAGACCGGTGACCGCCTCTCGACTCACGTCGAGCAGGATGGAGTCTTCGAGTCGAATCACTCGGGGTACGGCCACGGGGCGTCCCTTGGAGGTCAAGACGAACGACAGGGTGGCGTCTCCCGGCTGCCGTAGCGCGGTGACGTCCGCGCTGAGCAGGCCGTTCAGTACGCTGTCGGCCCGCGCACCCGCGATCTGCAGGAATACCCGGTCAGGATCGACCCACGCGGCCACGCCGGAGATGAGGGACCGGTAGCCAGGACCGGGAGGGGAATCCGCGACGTTACCGTCGAGAGAGGACACGGCGGTCAGAAGAGGCGGCCGCCGTCGGGTACGGGGCTCGCGGGAGTCAGCAGGATCGTCTCACCATCCTCGTCTGGAAGGCCGAGAGTGAGACACTGGGACTCGAAACCGGCGATGTTGCGCGGACCGAGATTGAGCACGGCGATGACCTGCCGGCCTGCCAGTTCGTCCAGGCCGTACCGGCTCGGGAGCCCGGCGGCCGATTGCCGAATTCCCACTTCGGGGCCGAAATCGATTCGAAGGCGGTACAGGGGCTTACGGGCCCGCGGGAATTCCTCGGCCGACAGGATGGTGCCCACCCGGATGTCCACCTTCTCGAAGTCGTCCCAGCTGATAGTGCTCACGGCAAGTCTCCGGCGTGGGGACCGCGGGGCGCGGAAGATCCGGCCCCGCCGTGAAGACTGACTAGCCGGCCGACTCGATCACGAACGTGACGCGCCTGTTCTTGAGGCCACCTTCGGCGTCGCCCCACTCGCCTGGAGCCACCTGATGCGCCTCGCCCATGCCGATAGCCCGTACGTGCCCGGCGTCCAGTCCATGCTCGACCAGGTAACCGGCGACGTTCTCGGCACGCTTCTGTGACAGGAGCTTGTTGTACTCCGCGGGGCCCGCCGCGTCCGTGTAGCCCTGGACGGTGACGATGGAATTGGCGTAATGGTGTGCCACGACGTGAGCGAACCTCTCGAGGAACGCATCATCGCCCGCCCGCACGTCGGACGAGTCGAAGTCGAAATTGACCGGCGACGCGAACATGATGTGGTCCTGGTAGCGCTCGACCATCGCGTGATATTCCTCGGCCAGCTCCTCGAGCTCAACCTGGAGCACGTCCAGCTCAACCTGAAGGGCGTTGATGCCCTCGGCATTCGCCTCGATGCCCCCACTCTGCTCGTCGAGCTGTGACTGCATCTGCGCCATGGACTGGTCGAACTGGTCCTGGCTGACCTTGTTGCAGCCAGCGGCGACCGCGACGACGGCGACCAGTGTGAATCGAACGAGAACGGAACTCATAACGAACCTCATGGATATTGGATACGGTGCTCGAGCCCTCATCGGCGGGGTCACGAGGCCGATCATTATAATGGAAGGGGCCCCTTCGAGCGATTCCGGGCGCCGGTCGGGCGCGGGGTCGCGCCGGACCGGCCGGGCCGAATAGATTGACGACCCCCGATTCCCGGCGCGCGGGCAACGAGGCTGCCACGCGGAAAGCTGCGACGAGCGGGACGGACTCCCTACAGCGGTGGTGCAGATGCTCGACAGACTACTGGCGCGCGAGATCAGCAAGCGACCCACGACGGTACGCCTGCAGGGCAGGGTCCTATTCCTGACGGAAGATCCGGAACTGATCCGACGGCAGCTGGCTGGCGAGGATCTCGACTGGGACCCGTCCATACCCCTCCGAAACGACATCAGCACGGACGAGATTACTCCGGGCTGGGTCTGTTACTACTACGACGAGATGCTGGGCCAGTATCCGTATGTGGGTCTCCTCTGTGAGGGCGAGCATCCGGTAAGTAAAGGCGATGTGATCGGTGGCGAGTTCGTGGCCGCCGTTTCCGGAAAACGACGCGGCAAAGGGTCGAGCCGCGAGGCAGCGCCGTACGCGGAGCGGGCCGCCGGTATCCGGGTGGTGATCGCTGAGAACATCGAGCGCATATACAGGGAAAACTGCGAGAACCTGGGCATCCTCACCTCGACCGATTTCTCGCTCATCGACCGAATCCGCAGGGGAGATGAGATTCCGCTCGAAGCTTTCATCGGCGGTGCAGGTCAGATCCAGCGGGACATCATCGAGTATGGCGGACTGCTCGACTACGCGGTGGCCCGCCTCAAGGGCTTGGTCCAGGTGCCGGCCGTCGTGACCGACCCGGACCGTCCGATGACGGTGTCCGAGAAGATCCTCGCCCGGCACTGGGTCGGTGACCTCGCCTCGGATGAGGTGGGCGTGGACGGCGTCGCGCCGGGCGACGCGGGTTTCGTGCGCACCGACATCCGGTTCAGCCACGAGTATGTGACACCCATGGCCTCCACCTTCTGGGAAGCCTTCGCCGGCGAGGATGCCGGTCTGAACGAACCGGAGAGCATTTACTTCTTCCGGGACCACCTGGCCTTCCTGGACCAGGTGATCAGCGAGGAAAAGAAGGCGGTCGGCCTCCTGGATGCGGCGCACGGCCTGCACGAACGGCAGCGCGAGTTCGCGGCGAAGCAGGGAATTCGTCTCCACGGTGAGCTACCGGACAGGATCGGGTCCGAGGCCATCTGCCATGTGAAGGTGCTTGGCGACTACGCGCTTCCGGGCCAGGTGGTGGTAGGCAGTGACTCGCACACTCCGCATTCCGGGGCTCTGGGGTGCTTCGCGTTCGGAGTCGGTACGACGGCCCTGGTGAACTCCTGGGCCACGCGCGACGTGCGCCTCCGTGTCCCCGCTTCGGTCCGCATCGAGATCACGGGTCGCAAGCCGTATAACGTCACCGCCAAGGACATGATGATCGAGGTGTTGCGGCATCCGTACGTTCGTGGGGGAGACGCGATCGGGAAGGTCCTGGAGTACACGGGCGAAGCGGTGCGGGCACTGAGCATCGACGAACGCGCGACACTGACGAACATGGCCGCGGAAGTAGGCGGGTTCACGGGAATCGTGGCACCGGACGAGACGACGATAGAGTGGCTCGTAGCGCACCGCGGGATGCCACGCTTCGAGGCGGAGGCACTGGCGAGCGGCATGTACAGTGACGATGGCGCGGAGTACGAGTGGACGATGACCATCGATGCCTCGCAGCTCAGGCCGATGGTGGCGACCCCGGGTGATCCGGGGAACGGCGTACCGATCGACGAACTCGAAGGCGAGGTCGCCGTAGACATCGTATACGCGGGCTCATGCACGGGCGCGAAGTGGCACGACATCGAGATGGCGGCGGAGGTGGTGCGAAAGGCCCTGGCCGACGGACGCCGGGTGCCCGACTCGATTCAGGCCTGGTTGCAGTACGGTTCGCTGGAGGTCGAGGAATTCGCCCGCGGGCAGGGATACCATGACCTGTTCGTCGAAGCGGGGATCGACGTGCTTGCTCCGGGATGCGGCGCGTGTATCAACGCCGGCCCCGGGGTCAGCTTCGACTCGGACACGGTCACGGTGAGTTCCATCAACCGGAACTTCCCGGGTCGGAGCGGACCGGGACAGGTGTACCTGGCCAGTCCCTACACCGTCCTGGCGTCGGCCTTCGCCGGGAAGATCGTGGCGTTCGAGGAGAAGGACCCCGCGGCGGACGGTTGACCGCGCCCGGCTACTCCGTCCTCAGAACCTGCATGATTTCACTGCGTGTCGCGCGCAGGGCCGGAACCAGACACGCGCCCGCTGCGACGAGAACGAGGAAACCGACAGCCCCCATGTAAGAGATCGGGTCGATCGCGGTCGTCTCGAACAGGAGCTGGCGGACGAGGAGTGTGCCTGGATAGGCAACAGCCAGGCCGACAATGAGGCCGATTCCGACCAGCGAAAGGCCGCGGCCGAACACCATCCCGAGTACCGCTCCGTCCGTGGCCCCGACCGCGCGCCGGATACCGAATTCTCTTCTGCGCGTCCCAACGTGATACGCCAGCACCCCGTACAGTCCGATCGCGGTCAGCGTCATGGCGAGCCCCGCGAAGAGCGCAAGCGAGGTAATGACCGTCCGAAATCCCGCCAGATCCCGGGAGAGCACGGACTCCATGGACACGGCATCAGCAAACAATGCGTTCGCGTCCCGATTCCGAATGATGTCCTCGATCTGCCCGGACATTGACTCGGGATCGCCTGTCAAGCGTACTGCAAGGTACATGAACGAGGCGCCCCCCTGGGCCATCGCCATGTACATGGCACGGTCTGCATCGTCCCGCACCAGATTCAGCTTCGCGTCACCGACGATTCCGACGACCCGGAAAGTACGCTCGGTCCACCCGATGCCGACCAGGCGGTTCAGCGCGTCCCCGTCTCCGAACAATGTGCGCGCGGTAGACTCGCTGATGACCACGACGTCGTCGGTTCCCATGCGATCGGACGGCAGGATGTCCCGGCCGGCAAGGAGTGGGATGCCCATGGTCTCGAAGTATCCCGAGCTGACGTATCGGGCCATCGCGTAGTCCATGTCACGGGCGGATGGCGACGGTACCTCGGCCGGCCAGATGCCCCAATCCGTCCACGGGCTGATGATGGGGAGCTTGCTGATCAGGGCCGCCGAGACCACTCCCGGCTGTGAGGCGATTCCGTTCTTCACATCGATGAAAAATTGAACCGTCTCCTCGGGCGTTCCGTATTCGGAGCGCTGGATCTGGATGTTGCCCGTCAGGAGGTGGTCCGTGTCGAATCCGAGCTCAGCAGCCGACAGGTTGGCGAGGCTCCGAATCATGAGGCCGGACGCCACCAGGAGCGCGATCGACACGGCGACCTGCAGGACCACAAGGCCGCTGCGCAGGTTCGCGCTCCTCCCGGTGGCCGAACTTCGCGATCCCGACCAGATCTGCTCCGCTGGACGCTTCCCGGCCGTGCGAAGGGCCGGGACCAGGCCGACGAGCAGTCCCGTTCCGATAGAAATGAGCACGGCAAACCACAGGGCGGTCGCGTTGATCGTGGGGCGATCCATCCCCATCTCGCCGATGGGAATGAGGCGGAGAAGCAGCCCATTGAGGAGATAGGCGATGCCGACGCCCAGTATTCCGGCGACCGAGGTCAGAAGGACACTCTCGGTGAGAAGTTGTCTCACGAGCCGTTTCCTCGAGGCTCCCAGGGCGGACCGCATCGCCATCTCCGACATGCGCCGCTCGCCTCGCGCCAGGAAGAGGCCGGCGACGTTTCCACAGGCGAGGAGAAGCACGAGTGCCGTCGTCGCCATGAGGAGAAGCAAGCCGAGACGAACGTCCCGCACCATGTAGTCCTGCAGGGGCGTAAGGTTGACGCTCTTGCCCGCGTTCGTGTCCGGGTAGGTTTCCGCCAGCCGCGCTGCGATGCCTTCCATCTCGGCCCGGGCCTGTTCGAACGAGGCCGAAGACGAAATACGGCCCAGTCCGAGAACGCTGTGCTGGTCGCG
>CAYWLF010000075.1:0-9670 GCA_964458875.1 uncultured Gemmatimonadota bacterium | reverse complement strand
GTGGTCGGAGAGAAGATCGCGCGCATGATCGAGCAGGCGGTTGAGCGTTCGTGCCCGGTAGTCATCGTGTCGGCGTCGGGAGGAGCGAGAATGCAGGAGGGAATCTTCTCGCTCATGCAGCTCGCCAAGACTTCCGCGGCTCTGCAGCGCCTGGGCGAGGCGGGGCTGCCGTACATCAGCATCCTCACACATCCGACTACCGGCGGAGTGACGGCGAGCTACGCCATGCTCGGCGATGTCAACCTGGCGGAGCCCGGGGCCCTCATCGGCTTTGCGGGCCCGCGGGTGATCAAGGAGACGATCCGCCAGGATCTGCCAGACGGTTTTCAACGGTCAGAGTTCTTGCGCGACCATGGAATGGTGGATCGGATCGTGCCCAGGGGTGAAATGCGTAATATGGTCGCACTGCTGCTCCATCACATGACCTGAGAATGGTCGTCTGCTGACCGAGCACGCGCCCCGGGAATCTTTTCCTTCGGCTCTGACCCGTCTTCTGAATCGCCGGCCGGCCCAGCGGATCCGTTGGGGGTTGGACCGGACCCGAGCGATGCTTCGTTCCCTGGGTGATCCCCACCTGGAGGCCGGACACGTTCACGTGGGTGGAACGAACGGCAAGGGCTCCACGGCCGCGTTCATCGATTCCATTCTACGCCATGGTGGTCAGGTCATAGGGCTGTACACCTCTCCGCACCTGTCCGAATTCGCCGAGCGAATTCGGATCGATGGGGTGCCAGCCGACAGCGCCCTTCTCGAGGATTGCGCTCGCGACGTGCTGCCGCTCGCGGAACGGGAGGACGCCTCCTTCTTCGAGTCGGCGACGGTCCTGGCCCTCGAGGCGTTCCGGCGTTCGGGATGCGAGACGGTGGTCTTGGAAGTCGGCCTTGGCGGCCGCCTGGATGCCACGAACGTGGTCGATCCACGAGTGACTGTCGTTACATCGGTGGACCTGGATCACTCCGACTACCTCGGCGACACGCTCGAAGAAATCGCGTTGGAAAAGGCCGGTATTCTGAAGGTGGGAGTGCCCGCGGTGGTGGGGCCGCTGGCACCGGGGCCTCTCGAGGTCATCGCCTCCAGGGCCACCGAGCTCGGTGTGACGCTCGACGTATTCGGGATGGACCTGGCTGTGGAGGACGTATCCGTCTCGGTGGAGGGGACCGGGTTTCGCTATCGATCCGACGGTTGGGCCGACGCAACGCGGGTGCAAACCCGGCTGGTCGGAGAGCATCAGGCCAGGAACGCCGCTCTCGCGATTCGTTCACTCGAGCGGTACGACTCAGGCGTCTCCGTCTCAGACGTGGTGGCAGGGCTGGCGGACGTGGCCTGGCCGGGTCGCTTCGAGGTCTTGAAGGTGCGGGGGCAGACCTGGGTGCTGGACATCGCCCACAACCCGGAAGCGACGCGGACGCTGGCACGGTTGACGAAGGACCTCCCCCTTCCTCGCCCGGTGGTGCTCCTTCTCTCGATCCTCGGAGACAAGTCGTGGCCCCAGATGCTCGAGCCGCTACTGGAGGCCGCATCGGCCGCGGTGTTCACCATTGCCCCGTCGTCCCCCGAGGAGAGACGCTGGAGTCCGCATGATGCTCGCCAGGAAGCCGCCGGCTGGCCGGTGGAGGCCGAGACCGACTTCAGGCGGGCTCTGATGCGGGCGAGGGAACTCGCGGGGGAGGGAACGGTAATCGTGACCGGGTCGGCGCACACCGTGGGCGACGCCCGCAGCATTCTCCTGACATGAACTGGATTGGAGTGAGCCTATGAGATACGACCCGGAGGCCGTGCGGCCGATGCGGGACGAGCTGGTGCGCCTCGGCGCTGAAGAACTCGCCACAGCCGATGCTGTCGATCGGGCACTCGGTGGCGACGGTGGCACGACGTTGCTCGTGATTAACTCGATTTGTGGCTGCGCGGCTGCGAATGCCAGGCCTGCGGTGGCGATGGCCACAGGGCATGAGGTCCAGCCGGACCGGGTCGTTACGGTGTTCGCAGGACAGGACGTGGACGCGACGGAGCGTGCCAGGGAGCATATGCAGGGATTTCGACCCTCGAGTCCGTCGATCGCCCTGTTCCAGGCGGGGAAGCATGTATTCATGCTTGAACGCCATCAGATCGAGGGGCGCGAAGCCAGCGACATCGCGGATGATCTCAAGGGAGCGTACGACCGCTTCTGCAGGGTCGACTGAGTTCATATCGTTATATTCGCAGGGCACAACACGAAGCGCCGACCCCGGTGGTCGGCGCTTTCTGTTGCCGGTCGCCGGATATGTCTCATACATTGGCGACCTCATGATCACTTCCAGCTTGCCCGGCTTTCGGGACTTCTATCCGGCCGACCTGGCCCTTCGCTCTCACATTTTCCGCACCTGGCGGGAAGTGGCGAGTCGCTACGGTTTTGTGGAGTATGACGGCCCCCCGCTCGAGAGCCTCGAGCTCTACACACGGAAGTCGGGCGAGGAGATTGTGGGGCAGCTGTACGGATTCACCGACCAGGGAGGACGAGAGGTAGCACTTCGGCCGGAGATGACGCCGACCTTTGCGCGCATGGTCGCCGCTCGAGCCGGTGGTCTCCCGAAGCCGATCAAGTGGTTCTCCTTGCCGCAGCTGTTCCGGTACGAGCGGCCCCAGAAAGGACGCCTCCGGGAGCACTTTCAGCTCAATCTCGATATCGTCGGCGAGACCTCGGTAGCGTCCGATGTCGAAGTGGTGGCAGCTGCCATCGATATGCTCCGGGGCTTCGGTCTCGGAGCGTCCGATTTCGTCGCTCGGTACTCGGACAGGGCTTTGATCTCGGCTGTGCTACAGGAGCTGGGGATCCCCACAGGCACGCTTCCAGCAACATTCGCGGTGCTCGACAAGGCGGAACGGGAGTCGGACGAATGGGTGTCCGATCGGCTGGTTGAAGCAGGAGTCGACCCTGATTCGGCGAGGCGGGTCCGGGAGCTGACCGGCATGGATCTGGACGAGCTCTCCAACGAGTTCGGGGCCGTTCCCGCCGTAGAGCAGAGTGTGTCGAGGCTGAAGCGCTTCCGAGGGCAGATAGAGTCTGCGGGGCTGGAGGCATTCGTCGAACTGGACCTGGGCCTGGTTCGGGGCCTTGCTTACTACACGGGGCTTGTCTTCGAGCTATGGGATCGCAGGGGGAAGTTCCGCGCGATCTGCGGCGGTGGACGGTACGATGACCTCCTCGAAGCCGTCGGGGGACCGGCGCTACCGGCGCTGGGCTTCGGCATGGGAGACGTGGTGCTCGGGGAACTGCTCCGCGACCGGGGCCTGGTGCCGGAGGAAGGACGTGCGCTGGATGACTTCGTGATTCACGTCTCGGAGGAGCAGCTGCCCGCTGCGCTGCATATCGTGCACTCTCTGAGGGCCCGAGGTCGAAGGGTCGGGTTTGACTACCGGGGTCGTGGCGTGGGCCGGCAGTTCAAGGTAGCGAACCAGGCGGGAGCGGCCCGTGTAATCGTGGTCGGCCCGGAAGAGGTCGAGCGCGGCGAGTGCGTCGTGCGCTCGATGGACACGGGGGAAGAGGTCAATATGGGGGTGGCCGAACTGCTCGCGGGTTCGGCCTGACGGGCGGATTGAAACGACAACGGCCGGGCTCGCAGCCCGACCCGGGGGATGATAGAGCATGTCGAATGGCAAGGGACTGACTTCCCAGACCGAGGACTTTTCGGCCTGGTACAACGAGATCGTGCAGCAGGCGGAGCTTGCAAGTCACTCGCCGGTTCGCGGCTGCATGGTGATTCGTCCGTACGGCTACCGAATCTGGGAGCTGATGCAGGGCGCTCTGGATGCGATGTTCAAGGCCACGGGTCACCAGAACGCGTATTTTCCTCTGTTGCTCCCCAAGTCGGCCCTGGACCGCGAGGCCGAACATGTGGAGGGTTTCGCGCCCGAGACGGCCATCGTCACGCACGCCGGCCGGACTCAGCTCGAGGAGCCGCTGGTTATCCGGCCCACCTCCGAGGCGATCATCTGGCCGATCCTCCGAGACTGGATTCACTCGTATCGAGATCTCCCGGTCCTGCTCAACCAGTGGGCGAACGTGGTCCGCTGGGAATTGCGCACCCGCCCGTTCCTTCGCACAACGGAGTTCCTGTGGCAGGAAGGGCACACGGCACACGCGGATGAGGCCGAGGCAGAGGAGGAAACGCGCCGGATGCTGGGAGTCTACCGGACGTTCATGGAAGGCTGGATGGCCATGCCGGTGATCACCGGCTTGAAGACAGACTCGGAGCGCTTCGCGGGTGCACTGCGAACGTATGCATGCGAAGGACTCATGAAGGACAACAAGGCCCTCCAGGCCGGCACGAGCCACAACCTCGGCCAGAATTTCGCCCGGGCATTCGACGTGAGGTACCAGACCGAGGAGGGCGAGCATGTCTACGTCTGGAGTACCTCATGGGGAGTGTCGACCCGGATGGTGGGCGGGCTCATTATGACGCATGGCGATGACGATGGCCTCGTTCTCCCGCCCAAGCTGGCGCCGTACGAGGTGGTCATCGTTCCCATATGGCGGAGCGACGAACAGCGGAACCTGGTTCTCGAGGCTGGTGACCGGGTCCGGGCCGACTTGGAAGCGGCCGGCGTTCGCGTGCACGTGGACGACCGTGAGGGAATGAACCCGGGCTCCAAGTACTATGATTGGGAGCGCCGGGGGGTCCCGCTTCGATTGGAGGTCGGGCCTAGAGACGTGGAGGCCGAGAGTGTGATGGTGGTGCGGCGGTTCACGCCCCAGGGCACGGAGAGGAAGACCCCGCTGCCCATGAATGGCGCGGGCCCACGGCTGCGGACTCATCTCGATAACATCCAGGATGAGCTGCTCGCTGCGGCCAAGGAACGGCGGGAATCGGCGACCGTTCGCGGCGTCGAAGACTATGGCGAGTTCAAGAGCCTGATGGAGGGAGAGAGTGGATTCGTCTATACGGGGTGGTGCGGTGAGCCCGACTGCGAGCAGAAGGTCAAGGATGACACGAAGGCCACCATCCGCGTCATACCGGATGAAGAGTACCGATCGGCCGAGGCGCCAACTCGCTGCCTGTGCGGAGCTCCCTCGACGTGCGAGGTGGTGAGGGCTCGAGCCTACTGACGGACCAGAGTCTCTTTCGCGGGGAGGAGGGCTGCGTGGCTGACCTGCGGGAGCTCGTCGAGTTTCTCGACGAGTACCTGAACGTGCGCGATGTGCCGGACTATCCGGGTGCCTGGAACGGACTCCAGGTAGATTGCCGGTCGCCCGTCGAGACCGTGTGCGTGGCGACCGATGCATGCCAGGCGACGATCGACGAAGCGGCCCGCGAAGGTGCGCAGCTCCTCGTCGTCCACCACGGCATGTTCTGGGGCGACCCCCTTCCCATCACCGGCAGGTCGTACCGCAGGCTGAAAACCCTGCTGGACGCCGACATCGCCCTCTACAGCTCGCACCTTCCCCTCGATATCCACCCCGAGGTCGGCAACAACGTCCTCCTTGCCCGTGAGCTGGGTCTGGTCACGGAGGGGACGTTCGGACGATGGGCGGACCTGCAGGGCATCGGCGTATGGGCGGCGACGGACCAGTCGTTGCGAGATTTCGTGAGCAGGGTGGGCGCAGCCTGCGGCGCCGAGCCGAGAGTGATTCAGGGTGGTCCCGAGCACGTGCGCCGCGTGGGTATCGCGACGGGCGCCGCGGGGTCGCTCATCGAGCAGGCGCACCGGGAGGGACTCGACACGTTCGTGACTGGAGAGGGGAATCACCACACGTTTCACGAAGCCAGTGAAATCGGCTTGAACGTGATTTATGGTGGGCACTACGCGACGGAGACCGCCGGTGTCAGGGCGCTCGGCAGCCTACTGGCCGACCGATACGGCCTGGAATGCAAGTTCCTCGACCACCCAACGGGGATGTAGGCATGTCCAAGCTGCGTGATCGCCTGGCGCGGGCCGTCGACGGACGGTACGAGATCCTGGACGAACTGGGCCGTGGAGGCATGTCCATGGTCTTCCAGGCGAGGGACGTCAGGCACGACCGTACCGTAGCCGTGAAGGTGCTGCTTCCCGAGCTGGCGGCTTCGGTGGGTGCGCAGCGTTTTCTGCGCGAAATAGAGATCGCGGCCGGTCTGGTCCATCCACACATTCTGCCGCTGTACGATTCAGGAGACGCGGAAGGGCTGTTGTACCACGTAACCCCGTGCGTCGAAGGGGAGAACCTCCGGGATCGATTGAAGAGGGAGCGCTATCTGTCGATCGAAGAGGCCGTCAGGATCACGGCGGAGGTCGCGGATGCTCTCGATTTTGCCCACGCGCATGATGTCCTGCACCGCGACATCAAGCCGGAGAACATCCTGCTCACCCGGCGCCACGCCCTGATCACCGACTTCGGAATTGCCCGTGCGATCACCCTGGGGGGAGGGGAGCGCCTCACCGAGACGGGAATGGCCGTGGGAACGCCCGCATACATGAGTCCGGAACAGGCGCGCGGAGAGGCCGTTCTCGACGGGAGAAGCGATATCTACTCCCTGGCATGTCTGACGTACGAGATGCTGGCCGGGGAGGCGCCGCTCGCGGGCCGGTCGCCGCAGATCACGATGGCGCGCCGGCAATCGGAGTCGCCGACATCCCTGACTCTTCTGCGCGAGACAGTTCCGGAACCCCTGAACGCGGCGGTGCTCAAAGCCCTCGCGCGCCTTCCCGCCGACCGTTTTTCTACAGCCAGCCAGTATGGGGACGCCGTGCAAGTCGCGTCGGGAATGGGGTCGGGCGCCTACACCAGCGTAAGCACTCCGGGCTCGGTTCCGGCGGTCACGGGAGCGAACCAGACGACGACGGTCGGGGCGCCGGCGGCGGGTGGACGCCTATCCTTCTGGCAGGAGTTGAAGAGGCGGAAGGTGTACAACGTGTTTGTCGTGTACGTAGCGGCAAGCATCGGAACCGTTGGATTTCTCGCGAGCCTGAGCGACATCTACGGGCAGCTCGCCGTGTGGGTCCAATGGCTTCCTCTGGCCCTGCTGGCGGGCCTTCCCGTAGCTCTAATACTGGCCTGGACGTTCGAGGTCAGCCGGGATGGAGTCCAACGCACGGGAACCTACGAGATAGCCTCGCAGCGAGAGCAGCGCCGCTGGCCACTTGTCAGTCGACGTGCCATGATCTCCGTTCTGGCCATAGGGGTTCTATCCGTCGTGATTGCAATCGTGCTGAAGATGCTCGCTTCTTCGCCCTGACCCAGCTCAGAACACCGAGAACTTCAGGTTGTCCAGGTATTTCTCGGGCTGTTCCCTGATATCCCGCGTCAGTAGCGCGATCTCCTCCGATGCCACCTGGATGTTCTCCGTCGCCGCAATAAGACGGTCGTACAGTTCTCCGTCGTTGACCATCTTCCCGAGGGTGCCGTCTCCCTCGTCCACCTTGCGGAGGATGGAGGCCAGTGACTGACTGCTCGAGTCCAGATCATCGCCGGCGGCGGCGAGCCGTGCCGTGAGCGTGTCGATATTGGCCAGCGTGCGATCCAGCTCGGGACTCGAGGCGGACTCGGCCAGCTCCTGGGCGGCCGTGTTCAGAGCCTCTATGAGTTCCGCCAGCGTCGATGCCTGGCGGTCGAGCAGCATCTGAACGTCCTCCATGCCAGCCGCCATCGAACCCGCGGCCGAGTGAACGTCCGTTATCAGACTGTCCGACAGAAGCGCCCGCGTCTGCTCGAGTACACGTCCCGCCTGGTCGCCCAGGGTGCCCGCCAGGTCATTGAGTCCGGGGGCCGGAACTGCTGTGATCGTGTCGCCGGATGCCAGGATCTCAGTGGATACGCCGGGAATCAGGGCGAGCACGTTGGCTCCAAGGAACCCCGATGTCTTGATCTCACCGCGGGTGTCTCTCGGCAGCTGTCCCTCGAAGGACACGACGATCTCCATGCCGACGTGATCCTGGCGCAACGAGATATTCCGCACGGACCCGACCTCGACCCCGAGAAGGGTGACCGGGGTGCCCTGGGTGACGGCCGCCGCCTCGGGCGCGAGGGCGTATACGACCAACCGGTCTCCGCCGGTCTGGCGTCCGCTGATCCACGCGATCCCCAGGATCAGCGCAAAGAAGCTGACGACGAGAAGAATCCCGACCTGCAGCTCCGTCCTGTATTGGTCTCTCAAGCCCGGGTCACGCATGAACGGCACCTATGTGAGTTTCGGGTGGAGGAAATCCTGAACGATCGGGTTCGGCGATTCGCGAAGCTCCGTCGGAGTTCCCCGGGCCTGGACCCTGCCATCGGACAGGAGGACGATCTGATCACCCAGGTAGAAGGCGGATTCGACATCGTGGGTCACGATCACGCTGGTCGCGCCGATTTCGCCTTGCAGCCTGGCGATCAGACGGTTGATCACGTTGGCGTTTACCGGATCCAGGCCCGTAGTGGGCTCGTCGTACAGGATGTACTTCTGGCGTCCGACGATCGCGCGCGCGATGGCTACCCGTTTCTGCATGCCGCCGGAAAGTTCCGAGGGGAGGAGCCTCAGGACATCGAGACCCAGGTTCACATGCTCGATCGCCTCGATCACGCGCGGGTCACGGTGAGCGTCGTGCTCGCGACACTCTTCGGGAGACAGCCCGAGCTGGACGTTCTGCCCGGCGGTCAGCGAGTCGAAGAGAGCGGCGTTCTGAAAGACGTAGCTGATTCGGGACCGAATCTCCCGGATCTGCTTGGCGTTGGCCTTCGGGACCGACATTCCCTCCACGAGCACCTCGCCCTCGTCCGGATCAAATAGACCCACGATGTGCTTGAGAAGGACGCTCTTCCCGGTGCCGGACGGCCCCATGATCACGAGGCTCATCCCCTCGTGAATATCCAGGTCCAGGCCGTCCAGGACCCACTTGTCGTTGAGATTCTTCCGCAGCCCCCGGATTTCGATCATCAGACGGCCTTGTAGAGTGGTGCGAGAACCACGTCGAGGACCATGAGAGCCACGATGATCGCGACCACCGTGTTGCGGGCTGTTCGCCCGACCCCAGCCGCTCCGCCCTCGGCCTGCAGCCCGACGTAGCAGCCAATGAAAGTGATCGTAATGCCGAAGAACACTCCCTTCAGAAGCGAGAAGATGAGTGCGGCGGAATGATAGTAGCTCTTCACTCCGTACACGTACTCGTGGGTCGTCATATCGAGCATCGCCATGCCCGTGACCCAGCCGCTCCAGATCCCCGCGATATTCGCGAGGATCACGATCGGGATCATCATGACGGCGCCGGCCACGACCCGCGGCATGATCAGCTCCCCGACCGGGTCTCGCCCCAGGGTACGGAGCGCATCAATCTGATCGGTGACCTTCATGGTGCCCAGTTCCGCGCCGATTCCGGCTCCCACACGTCCCGCCATGATGATCGCCGAAAGCAGCGGCGCCAGCTCCGTGAGCATTCCAGCTGCGACGGCATTGCCCACGATCCACCGTGGAAGCTCGGTGAACTGGTATCCGCTCTGCTGGGCCAGAATGGACCCGCTCAGGGTGGCAACCAGGAGGACCAGGGGAAGGCTGTCGACGCCTATCGCCTTGGCCTGCCGGAACGTCTCTCGCACATGGTCCCGCGGGTGAAGGAGCGCCAGCATCGTCGCGCCCCAGAGCACGCCGGCGCGTCCTATGTGGCGGATCACCGCTAGAGCCGATCGACCGATCGCGCGAACCCAGGCGACGGGAGGACGATCTCGCCCCGGCCGTCCTTCAACTGT
>CAYWLF010000074.1:0-9826 GCA_964458875.1 uncultured Gemmatimonadota bacterium | reverse complement strand
CGTGGATCATGACCGTCTGGCCCGGCTGCAACCCACCCTGAAGGACGAGGGAATCATAGGCCGTACAGAACGCCTCGGGCACGGCCGCGCACTCCACGAACTGCAGGCCTCGAGGCATCGGCACGATGTGGTTGGCTTCGGTGACCAGCATCTCCGCGTAGCCTCCGCCGCCCACCAGGCCCATGACCCAGGACCCGACCGCCGACTCGTCCACGCCCTCGCCGACGTCCTCGACTACGCCCGAGAATTCGAGGCCGGGGATATCGACGGGCGCCCCGGGCGGTGCAGGGTAAGCCCCTCGCCGCTGGAGGAGATCGGCCCGGTTGAGCGCCGTTCCGTATACGTCGATGCGCACCTGCCCGGGACCCGGTACCGGCTCTTCCAGGTCCGCGAGCTCCAGGACGTCGGGCTCTCCTGGCCGGACGATGCGTATCGCTTTCATTCGGTGATCCCTCCCGAACTATGTCTACCGGAGGAAGCCATCATGGGTCCGTGTGCCGCCCACCGCCCTTACGACCCGCAGTGTCGATCGGTTTCGACGCGAGCCGGGTGGCGACACAGCGGCGCCGCTGAAGAGGCACGGTGCATGGGACCGTGACCTCGTCCCGGTGTACTTGATCGTGATGGCAAGGTGACATGTCCGCTGCAGGGAGTCGAGACGCGTGCTGCAGGCGACGCTGGCCGACCTGATCCTCATCGCACACCTGGGATTCGTCCTGTTCGTGTCGGTGGGGGCCCTCGGCGTGTTCTTCTTTCCCAGACTGGCTGCAATCCACATTCCGTGTCTCCTGTACGGGTCCGCGCTGGAACTCGTCGGGTGGATATGTCCGCTGACTCCGCTCGAACAGGACCTCCGGCTGCAGGCCGGGCAGGAGGGCTACTCCGGTGGCTTCATCGAGCACTATGTGGGGGGCCTGCTGTACCCGGGCGACTGGGAGACGACCCGCGTGTGGCTGGGCCTCGCGCTCGTCTTCTTCAACGTCGTGATCTACGCCCTGCTCATCGCCCGGTTGCGACGGAGTCGCGGACCGGGTTGACCGAAGGTGGATGTCCGACACACCATGACATGAAGCCAGGAACTCGAACCCCTGCCGGAGACCAGCCCGGATGTCGGTGCACACGACGGCATGTCCGAGGAACTGCTACAGCACGTGCGGCATGCGCGTGCACGTCGAGAACGGTGCGATCCGGCGTATCGAGCCACACCCGGGAAACCGGGCCACTCCGGAGGGAGTGTGCCTCAAGGGTCTGAGCTATGTGGAGCGGGTCCGCTCCCCCGACCGAATCCTCACGCCACTTCGCCGGACCGCGTCCGGCAGCTACGAACCGATCGAGTGGGACGCCGCCCTCGACCTGATCGCCAGCCATCTCAACCGGATTCGCGAGTCGAGCGGTCCGCAGAGCCTCCTTTATTACGCCGGCAGCGGAACCAAGGGCCTACTCAATGGGGCCGGGCTCGAATTGTGGCGACTGTACGGTGGATGCACGACCACGTACGGGGATCTCTGCTGGCCCGCCGGCCTGGAGGCCACGCGGCTCACCCTGGGTGACAATCGGCACAGCGTACCGTGGGATATCGCCAGGGCACGGCTGATCTTGATGTGGGGCAAGAACGCGGCGGAGACCAACATTCACCAGATGCCGTTCATCCAGGAGGCGAGGGAAGCCGGCGGCCGCCTGGTGGTGATCGATCCCAGGCGCACGGAGAGCACGGATTCGGCTGACCTGTGGCTTCGTCCGCGTCCAGGGAGCGATGGAGCGCTCGCTCTCGCATTGGCCGGCGAACTCATCCGGTCTGGCGGAATAGACGAGACGTTCGTGCGCGACCACGTCCTGGGGTTCGAGGAATTCGCGTCTCTGGCAGGTGACTGCTCTGCCGAGTGGGCATCCGCGATCACCGAAGTACCCGTATCGCAGATCCGCGAACTGGCCGCCTGGATCGGTTCCACTCGCCCGATGACGATCACGGCTGGTTACGGCATGCAACGCTACTCGAACTCGGGACAGACGATCCGCGCGATCCTGGCCCTCCTGGCGATCACCGGAAACTTCGGTCGCCCGGGAGCCGGCTGGGTGTACGCGAACCTGCAGAGCCACATCTTCGACGACGTCCGTGACCCGCTGGCGTGCTATCCGCCGGGGAATCCGGACGGCGTGGTTCGTATTTCCGTGTCCACCGCCGGTCTCGGACGCGACATGCTGGACCAGTCGGACCCTCCCCTCCGCATGGCGTGGGTGGAGCGTGGGAACCCTGTCACCCAGAATCCCGACACCAACGTCGTGCTGAAGGCCTTTCGATCCCTCGAATTCCGCGTCGTCGTGGACCAGTTCCTCACCGACACCGCCCGAGAAGCCGACCTGGTCCTCCCGGCCAAGACCATGTTCGAGCAGACGGACGTCATCGGGGCGTACTGGCACCCGTATGTACAACTCAGGCAGAAGGTTCTCGACCCTCCCGGCCAGGTGAAGCCTGAGACCGAGATCTACCGGTTGCTGGCCCCGAGGCTTGGGATCGAGGCCACGCGGCTCGATGGAAAGATTCCGGGCTCCTCGGACGTCGAAGTCGAGTCGTTCCTCGAAGCGAGACTTGCGCCATTCGAGGAGCTGAGCCTGGAACGGCTGAAGGAAGGCCCAGCACTCCCTCCCATGCATGATGAGATCGCTTTCGCCGGCGGACGCTTCCCCACCCCTTCGGGCCGAATCGAACTCGTCTCAGGCGAGGCCGTCGAGAGGTGGGGAGTGGACCGACTTCCGCGGTATCGCGAGCCCGATGAATCGATCCGCCCGGCGGATGGACGCCCGGAGTACCCTCTCTACCTGATGACCCCGAACACGAAGAACCGCATCCACTCCCAGTTCGGTAACCTGCGCATGATTCGGCGGGTCGATCCCGGACCGGCGGTACACCTGCATCCGGTCGACGCTGGCGATCGCGGCATCCGGGGTGGCACTCAAGTCCGGGTGTTCAACGGACGAGGGGAGTTCAGCCTCCCGGCCCGGCTCGATTCCTCTCTCAAGCGAGGCAGCGTAAGCGTCAGCAACGGGTGGTGGATCCAGGAGGGCGGAACCGTGAATTTCTGCTCATCGGGCCAGGAAACGGACATGGGCCACGGTGCGGCCTTCCATGACACGTTGGTCGAAGTCGAGATCGCCTGACATGCCAGCGGCTTTCGTATTCGATCCCAATCGCTGCACCGGTTGTCAGGCATGCGAGTTGGCATGCTCGATCGAGAACGACCTCGGCCCTGACCGGAGCTGGCGGGAAGTCGTCACCTTCAACGACGGAGCGGCGCCGGGTGTCCCGCGCTTCCATCTCTCGCTCGCCTGCAACCACTGCGCCGAGCCGGCATGCATGTACGCCTGCCCGGCGCTGGCCTACGAGCGTGACGCCGAGAGCGGGGCGGTGCTCCTGGACCCCGATCGCTGCATCGGGTGCCGCTACTGCGCCTGGGCCTGTCCTTACGGTGCCCCGAGGTTCGAGGAAGCGCACGGGATCATGGGCAAGTGCACCTTCTGCTCGCACCGACTGAAAGACGGACTCGAACCCGCGTGTGCAACCCTGTGTCCAACGGGCGCCCTCGGTTTCGCGAATCTGCCGCTCTCCGAGCTGGGGGCGCCGATAGCGGGCTTCCCCCAGACCGACCTCGGCCCCTCCATCCGTATCGAACCCGCTCTTCGGACGATCCATCCGGACCCCGGCACCACCCGGAACGAGCTGGCGGAATCGGTCCGCCCTGGCCGAATCGTTCCGTCCCCGGCTATCACGCTACGGTCCGAGTGGTCGCTCGCCGCGTTCACGTTTCTCACGGCACTCCTGTTCGCCGGGTTCGTCGGTGCCGTGGGCGGCGCCCTGCGACCGTCCCCCGCCGTGTTCGCGGCTGTCGCCGCACTGGCGGCCGCCTTCAGCCTGTCTCACCTGGGCCGGCCGGCGCGGGCCTGGAGGGCGGGCCTGAACCTGCGGCGGTCATGGCTGAGCCGTGAGGTCGCAGCGTTCGGGATCTTCGTCGCAGGAGGAGTGGTCGTGCTGGCCGTGGGGGGTGCAGCAGGATCCGGGGCTTCGAGGGGTGTGGCGCTTGCGGGCCTGCTGACCCTGGTTTCGGCGGACCAGGTGTATCGTCCGGTATATCCCGGGTCGCACCCCCTCCTGGACGGTGGGGGGACGTTGCTCACCGGCCTCTACCTGGCTGGACTCCTGCTCGGGAACCCGTGGCTCGCGGGCATGGCCGGATCGATCAAGCTGCTCTCGGAGGGCCACCGTGCGCTCCGCGGAAGCACAGGCCCTGCACACCGCCCCGCCGCGTTGGCGATTCCGAGAGTGCTGCTCGGGTTTGCACTTCCGGCCGCCGCCTGGATCGCGTCGGGAACGCCGCTGCCTGCCTGGGTGCTCCTCGGCGCGATCGTGGGCGAGGCCCTCGGTCGAATCGAATTCTACCGCAGACTTCGGGTGCGATCACCCACGCTGCAGGCTCGCGCCGACCTTGCCCGTGAACTCGTCAGAATATCCAGCTGACCAGGATATTCCCTATCGCCAGAACGGCGGCTCCCCAGAACGCGGAACTGAAGCTTGCCACCTTGAATCCAGTCACGAGAGCGGAGGTGAGCCACAGCATCAGGGCGTTGATTACCCACCGAATCAGCCACCACAGCAGCCCGAACGTCAGGATGTTGATCGGCAGGGCCAGTAAGGCCGCGAGCGGGGCGAGAAAGGCGTTGGCGAGGCCCATCACCGCCGCGGCGAACAGTGCCGCGACGAAGCCTTCGACTTCCACTCCATCCACGATCTTGGCGACCACCATGAGCAGCACGGCCGAGACGACGATATGCAAAATGAACGGCAACATCGCGAGCGACTCCTTTCGGCTGGTTGACCCGGAAGCCGCATGTGCCACGGCCTCTGCTTGAACTACGGAAGCGGGCCCCGCGTGGTTTCGTGCGCTACCTGTGAGACGGCCGCGGACACGGAATTCAAGGACTCAGACGCACGGTGTCCGGGCCGGCAACACGGAGAACGTGGCACCTGCACGGATCGGTACCGAAGCGAAACCGGGTCGTGAAAGACGCCTCTCCAAGCTCTCCGGTGACATTGAACGACTCGTCCGCCGCGACATCCGCCGCGAAGGAGTCGTCCATGATCAGGTAGACGCCGGGTACCCCGGTCGGCGACCCGTAGTCCAGCCGTTCCCCGGTCTGATCGCGCACGACGCGGACCTCGACTCCGTCCGCGGGCGCGCCATCGGAATCGATCACGTTCAAGTGATAGGAGCGATACTCCTCGGTGCAGAAACACTCCGATGCGTCGTCACACGCCGTCAATGCGACTGAGGTCATGAGAGCGGCGGCGAGGGCGCGGGTCCTGTGCACGGTCGGCTCAGCCCAACTCGGCGCGGACGCGCTCGAGCGCGGCGGCGGGGTCGTCAGCCTGTGTAATGGACCGTCCCACCACCAGGAAGTCCGCCCCCGCGGCCCTTGCGATCGCCGGAGTGGCCACTCGCTTCTGATCCTGGGTTCCCTCGCCGGCGAGGCGGATTCCCGGTGTAGCCACGACGAATTCCGGACCACACGCGAGCTTGACGGCGCGGCACTCTCGCACCGATGAAACCACGCCGTGGACTCCGCTCTCCCTCGCCAGGCCCGCGAGGCGACCGACTGCCGGCTCCACCTCGGCCCCGTCACCCATCACCGCCGCGAGCGACGAGTCATCGAGTGAGGTCAGGACGGTGATCGCCAGGAGACGCGTGTCGCCCCCGGATCTCTCGTTTCCCTCCCGGACGGCCCCGGCCGCTGCCCGCAGCATCGGCTCGCCACCCGAAGCATGAAGCGTCAGCAGACGCACCCCCAGCGCCGCCGCCGCACGCGTCGCTCCGGCGACGGTATTCGGGATGTCGTGGAGTTTCAGGTCGAGGAACACGTGCCGGCCCTCGTCGACGAGGCGACGCACCACGGGAGGACCACCCCGTGTGAACAACTCGAGACCGACCTTGTACCAGGTCCCGGCCGGAAGACGACCCACCAGGTCGAACGCCGACTGCGGGTCGGGATAGTCCAGCGCCACGATGACTTCGGGAACTGATGTAGCTTCCGCCGCTCCGCTCACCGGGCTCCCTCCGATCGGGTCATGGTCGATCCGAGATCGTGAGAGCGCCCACGAGGTCCGCCAGGCGTGCGAACCCGTGGCGCTCCATGTACTCCGTGACGTCGGCCTGTATCTGGATCGGAGCCGACGGATCCACGAAGAGCGCCGTGCCCACCTGGACCATCGAGGCTCCGGCCAGGACATACTGCAGCGCGTCGCTTCCAGAGCGGATTCCGCCTATGCCGATCACCGGGATCGAAACCGCGGCGGCCGCACGCCAGGTCAGGTAGACGCCCATCGGGAGGATCGCCGGTCCGCTGACGCCTCCACTCACGTTGCCGATCACCGGGCGTCGTTTCTCAACGTCTATCAGCATCCCGGGAAACGTGTTGATGGTGCTCAGCCCGTCCGCCCCTGCTTCCTCGCAAATCCGCGCGTAGACTCCGATGTCCGGCACGTTGGGGGTGAGCTTCACGACGAGCGGCCGCTCCGTGATGGCGCGGAGTCCGGCCACCAGCCCGGAAAGGGCTCGCTGATCGACCCCGAAGAGCGTCCCGTCGTTCACGTTCGGACAGGACACGTTGATCTCATAGCCGAGGAATCCGTCGTCCGAGTCCAGGCCGGCTACGACGGCCCCGTACTCCTCGGCAGAGTGCCCCACCACGTTGATCAGCACTCGCGCGGCTCGCAGGTTGGCGCGCAACCAGGGCAGTTTCTCGGCTCGGAAACGATCGAGCCCCACGTTCTGGAGCCCGATGGCGTTGATCATTCCACCGGGCGTCTCGGCCACCCGGTGCGGCGGGTTGCCCGCCCGAGGCTCGAGGCTCACGGCTTTCGTGACCAGGCCGCCGATCTCCTCGAGAGGGATCAGGTCCGCATACTCCTCTCCGTATCCGCACGTGCCGGAGGCGAGGAGAACCGGGGACTGGAAGCTCACTCCGAGGAGGTGCTGGCTCAGGTCTGCCATGCGAGCTCCCGGGCATCGAAGACGGGCCCCTCGGTACAGGACTTGATCCACTCTCCTCCAGACGACAGGACTACGCACCCCTGGCATGTCCCTACCCCACATCCCATGTGCTCCTCCACCGACACCTGCAGCGGAAGGCCGCGGCGCCGGGCGAGGTCGGAACATGCCCTCAGCATGGGATCCGGCCCGCAGGCCAGGAGTTGAGGCTGGTCACCGAGGTCGAGGTCGTCGATCACGAGTCCCCGCCGTCCCACAGATCCGTCTTCCGTCCGCAGTTCGGGTTCGATACCGGTGATCCGTCGGATCAACTCTGGATCAAACACGCGATCACCAGAGCGCTCTCCGTAGACGATTCGCACCTGGTGGTCGCCGGTTCTAGCTTCCGCTCCGACGAACAGGAAGGGGGCCAATCCGACGCCTCCAGCCAGGCACACGATGGATCGATCCTCCGGCAACCGAAAGGGTCGGCCCAGCGGCCCCAGGACCAGGAGTTCGTCACCGGGACTGACTTCGGAGAGGCGACGGGTGCCCGCACCGAAGACGCGAACCAGGAAGCCGAGCCTGCCGTGGGCTTGACGGGCTCCTATGCTGAAGGGCCGGGGCAGAAACGGCGCCGCCACGTCGCCCAAGCCCGTTCCCAGCATTACGAACTGGCCTGGTTTCGCATCGGTCGCAACGTCCGGACAATCGAGCTCGATCCAGTAGGTGTCGTCCGCGGCACGGCGGACCTCGAAGACCCGCGCCCAGGACCTCACCGGAGGGTCCATCAGTCGATTATCTCTTCCTCATCCGACTCGACCGGCGGTTCGTCCTCCTCCGGGACCGTGTCTAACGCCGTCGGATCGAACAGCATTCGGATCTCCATCAGCCGTCGCCTCAGGTCAACCTCCGCCAGGACGTACATCGAATCGGCCATCACCGGCCGGTCCTCCGCGTCGGCGAAGGCCAGCCTGTACGGGTCATCGGGAGGTAGGGTGTCCAGGAGGCTCCTCAGCTCAGCGTCCGTGGCCGAACCGCGGTCGTCCGCCCAGGCGGGATCCGGCGGATGCCCGGATACGCTGAGCGCTCCGTAGATCGCCTTGGCAGCCCACCTGGAATCGGGAACCAGGTCCAGGTAGAGGAGGTAGCTCCCGCGGGCCAGGGCCGGCGCCTCGAGATCGATCTGAGCCACCTCGGCCGCCCTGAGTATCGCCTCCGCGGCCGACGCTCCACGGCTCTCGTAGGCCGAGATCAACCCCTCGAATTCCCGCGACCCGTTCTCCCACCGCAGCGCTTGCTGCTGCATCTCGCGATCGCCGGCGCGGCGGGCGACCGGATAGCTGCCGAGCAGCGCGGTGACGTCCTCGGGCCGGCGAGCTTCGCGAAGTCTAAGATCGGTCGCATAGTAGGCCGCAACCGCCGCGGCCTGGCTGGTCGAGGCCTCCTCGACGGCCTCGTCGAATGCGACGAGAGCGTCCTGCTCAGCCCCCTGGGCAAGACGCGCGCGCCCCGAGATGTAGTGGAACGCCGCCAGCCGCGTAGCCGGCACGGCGGGAGCCGTGAGAAGATCGGCTGTCATCGAGTCCACGGTGGACGGGGCGAGCACTCCGAGGGAGTCCACGTGGAGGTACACGGGCGAGTGAGGATTCGGGTTCGCCGTGGCGAGAAGCCGGGCCGCGACCTCCGCCGATCGACCGTACTCGCCGATATCCCGCAGGGCGATGGACAGCGAGAGACTGCCTTCAGGCGAGAGTTCCACCGAGGTGGCCGCGGCTTCCAAGTCCTTGCTCGCCTGGTCCGAGAGGCCGAGTCGCTGTCGGGCCAGGCCCCTCTGAAAAAGAAAGAGTGCCTCGTCGTCGGCTGCCACGTTCTCGGACAACCCCAGGCTCAGAAGCGAATCCGCTTCGCTCACCAGGCCGAGTTCTCGCAGGGCGACCCCTCTCAACCCGATGGCCACCGCCCGGCTCCTGGCGCTCCCTGCCAGCTCCTCAGCCCGGAGGGACGTCTCGACGGCCGACTCCCAAAGTCTAGCATACAGCTCAGCCCGGGTCTTGAGTATCGCCGCGTCGTCCGCATACTTGCTCCCGGGATGGTCCTCGACGATGCGCCCCGTCTTCGCGATGACGCTGTCGAACTGCACACGCGCTGCGACCTCTGACTGCTCCCGGAGTGACTCGAGCGCAGCGTCGTATTCGCGGTTGGCGTCGTACATCGCGTTGAAGTACACGCAGCCGCCGAGCAGCACGATCGCGAGCAGGTGAGACGATCTCAACCGCGTCCCTCCGTGGCTTCGATCCGCCGGCCCGTTTCGTCGAGAAAGCTCTCGATCGTGTCGGCCAGCGCGCTGGCGATCCGGCCCTGGCGCTCAGGGTCCCTTAGCTGCGACTCGTCCTGCCTGTTCGTGATGTAGCCCAGCTCGACGAGTACGGCAGGAAGGAGACCCGGGGTCATCAGGACATAGTAGGGCCCCTGCCTGGCCCCGCGGTCCTGGCTGTCCACCGCGCCGCGCAGGCCGTTCTGAATGTGGCCGGCGAGCAAGCGTGACTCCCGGCGGTACGCGTCGCGGTCCACGGTAGCCAGGATGATCTCGAGTTGTTTCAGGTTCGGGGGCTCCGCACCTTCCTCGAGCTCGATCACCGCGTTCTCTCGCCGGGCCACCGCCAGCGCGTCGTCGGTCCGTGCCTGCCCTAGATGATACGTAGTAAAACCGCGAGCCGAGGTGCGGCCACCCGGCTGCGCGTCCACGTGAACTGAGATGAACAGGTCAGCCTCCCAATCCACCGCCAGACTGGGTCGTTCCATCACCT
>CAYWLF010000073.1:0-9871 GCA_964458875.1 uncultured Gemmatimonadota bacterium | reverse complement strand
GCACGTTGCCAAACGAATATCCATACCCGAGGCCGGCGAAGTTGACGCTGACGGGCACCGGCGAAAAGGCGCGCGGCTCGAGGTCCTGGGCACGCAGGTCGGCGGCTCCAGCCACGGTAAACACCAGCGCAACGCACCATCCCGCCAGAGGCAGCCTGTTCGGCTTCCACATCGTCGTCGCCTTGCCCTGGGGATCCCCTTTGAAGGTTGACCAGCTGCACCGTCTCTCTCAGAAGGTGATGTTGTACTCGAGCCGGAAACGCTTGCCATCTTCCAGGACGATATCGCTCGGCTGCAGCAAGTCGACGGCATCGACGAAGAACAGACGGGCGAAGATATTCTGCCTGGGCCCGATGGTCTACAGCACGCGGAATTCCCAATCGTGAGCATAGCCGCTCTGGCCCGCCCATTCCAGCCCAGTCAGTCACCCTGGAGAGTCATGGATCGCGGGTAAGGTAGAGGCAAGGACGGGATATGGAGCCACTTCTTGACCGAGCCCCTGGCCCACCCACACTCTCCCACACCGCCGGGAAAGGGACTTTCGCCTTCGGCTCAGGGCAGCACGGTCCGAAGCACCCGATGGAGAACACCCGGAAACCTTGAGCCGGGAACAATCAGAATATGGGTCGAGATGGCTTACATCGAATCGCTTGAGGCGGCTTACCGCGACGAGAACTGGCATGAGGTCCTTCGACTGGCCCCCGCCGAACCCAAAGGCGACGAGGCGCTCATGGCCGGTCACGCCCATTGGTACCTCGGCAACGTTGCCGAGGCCCTTCGCTGGCTCGAGGCAGGCCTGTCGGATTCGCAAGGACCCCCCGCCCACCTGAGCCCGTTTCGATACGCAGCTGGGATGGCATGTCTGTTGAGGTCCGATCCCGCCGGCGCCCGGCGTCACCTGCTCAGGGCTCTCGAGGCCCCCGCCGACGATCCCTGGAAGTTCCCCACCCTTCGGGGGCTTGCCCAGGTAGAGATGGAGCTGGGCCTCTTGGACGCCGCGGACCACCATCTCCGGCATCTTCCCGAGTATGGGCCGGGCCACCATCTGCAGCACGTCCTGAGGGCCAAGGTCGGATGGCGAGCAGGTAGAGTCGAAGAGGCCAGGGCGAACCTTTGGGTTGCACTCGGTTTCGCTATCGCCGCCACCGCCGAACCTGTCGAAGAGGGAGATCCGTACGCCGTTGTCGATGACGCCTCACTCCTGGTAGCGGGCGCTGAGATCTTGGCTGCCATGGCGCACGGCGTGGAGTGCCATCGGGCGCTGGACACGGCGGCCACCTTCCTTGAGGCAGCCGGAGTCACGGGGTTGCCGGTGGAGACCCACCTTCAGCTCCACCGCGCCGCTGCCCTCAGGCTGACCGGGGAGCCGGAGGCCGCCGAGGGTCTCCTGGAAGCGGTGGAAGAAGAGGCGATGGCC
Source organism: uncultured Gemmatimonadota bacterium (assembly GCA_964458875.1). Classification (GTDB taxonomy): domain Bacteria; phylum Gemmatimonadota; class Gemmatimonadetes; order Palauibacterales; family Palauibacteraceae; genus Benthicola. The sequence goes on along the minus strand of CAYWLF010000073.1, from coordinate 8,454 downwards.
ACGGACGCCTCCGATCTCCTCGCAGCCGTGGCTCGTGAGCGGGCACGCTTGCTCTGGGACCGCGGCGACCTAGACGGGGCGCAGAAGGCTTTCGCCGAGGCCGCCGGGCGGTTCCACGCCATCGGCTATGTCTGGGAGGCCGAGGCGACGGAAAGAGAGGCGACCACAGGCCCGCCAATTCCCGTCGAAGCCGAACCCCTGGAGAGCTGGTTCCAGGAAGATGCCTGGATGGATGAGCCGCCGCCGGTCGGGGTAGTGGTGTCCCTGATCCTTCCGCAGGACCAAAGAGACCTACCGACTCTGATCGGGGACCTTACCGAGGAGCTCGAGGATCGGTTGGAGGAGGCCACCGAAGGGTTCGTGGACGGGTGGGGCACGGACGGAGACGAGCTGGAGTTCTTTGTCTACGGCGACGATCCCGACGCGCTCTGGCAGGCCATGGAGACGTCCGTCCGGGACCTGGGGCTGGATGGAACCGTGCGGATGGAATGGGGAGACCGCTGCGCCATCCTGCTCCTGCAGCCGCCAAAAGATCTGCTCGGGCTCCGCAGAATCCGGCCGCTGCTGCCCGTCCAGCGTAGGAGTGATGAAGAGAACCCCCCACTCGAGATTACTGCGGTCGCAGCGGCAGCAGCCACCAGGAACTCCGAAGGGGAGGGTCCTGAGGCTGGCGAGCTGGAGTGGGTCCGATCCGCGCGACTGGAGTGGGACCGCATCTGGCTCTGGCGTTGGAACCACCCCAAGGAGGAGCGGTATGTTACCCTGCTGACCAGCCCCGGCGCCCCCCCGGTGGTCCGCCTCGACCCCGCCGAGGGCCTTTCGCCCGAGCAACACCTGGTGTCTCTCCGTTACGGATACCGCTCCAAGTTTCCCGCAGACCTTTGGTGATGCGCAGTGCCGGAGGTGGTTGACGCGATCCGGACGCCTGTGCTGCTCGGCGGGGTCGCACCGCAGGTTCAGGCCCAAGCGGAAGATCCGAACCGCATCCATGTCGTGGACAAGCCACGAGTCGTCGCTTCCGTGGCCCATACGGCAGCATATCCGGACGCCGCCATGTCCGAACCCATGTATGCGAGGCTGCCGTCCGGAGCGCCAATCGACGCGTGCGTGGCGCGCTTCGGGCTGGGTTCGTTCCCGGAGTGCTTGCCGAAGAAGTTCTCCTCCTCGGCCGTTGGCAAGCTCGTATGAGAGTCCGTGGAGCCGATCATCCCAAACTGAAACGGGTTCACGCCCAGTTGCGCCTCCAGCTGCAAACCGAGCTTGAGTGCCGACCGGCCGTACTCGTACTGGAGCATATCCTCGGTCTTAGCCTCGCTCAGGTTCAGATTCCCGAGGTCCCAGGTTTCGTAGTCGGCGAACTCGTCGTCCGGCGAGAGCAGGGGGTGAGCCTCGCCATCTCCCTTGATCTGCGTCACCTCGTACACCGGTTCCCAGCGGTCGCGCGTCTCGGCGTAGGCTCGTGTGAGCGCGTTCCCGTGCAAGATCGGTGATTGCCGAGCGATTACGACCCGCGCGCCGGGAGCGCCCGCGCCTCGAGGGCCGCGTCGTCGATCTCGATCTCGTACCCCTCGCTGAGACCTTCATATAGGGCCTCGTTCGCCCGATCGCGACGCACCCGGTTGAAGTCGTTGACCAGGCGGTCCCTGACTTCCTCGTACTCGGGGACCCGGCTCTCCACCCGCTCCGTGATGTTCACCAGGTGGAGCCCGTAGCCGGATCCAATGGGTCCGTGCCAGCCCGGTTCGAGGTCCAGCAGATCATCGGCGAAGCCACTTCCGAAAGACCGCTGGATCTCGGACGGAGCCTGCAACCGATAGTCGTACGGAAGCATGAACCGATCGCCAAGTTCAGGGGCGCTCACGGGCGGTGGGTCGGCGGACTCGAGCTCCGACAGAACGCGCCGGGCGTCGGATTCCACCGCCGCACCCCGCTGGTCGACGTTGAAGTAGACGTGGCTGAAGCTGATCCTCGGCGGCACGAGGTAGTCGTCACGATTCTCGGCGAAGAACGCTTGCAGCTCCTGGTCCGTTGGGTCGACCAACAGCGCCAGGTCCTGTGACAGCAGTTCCATCTTCTGAACCATCCGGCGCCGGACGACCACGTCGTTCACATCGAGCCCCATGGCCTGCGCTTCCCGGTACAGCACTTCCTCCCTGACCCGAGCGTCGACCAGGGCCTGCAACTCTTCGGTCGTCGGCGGTCGCTGCCACTGCCGCTGCCACCCGTCGGCCAGTAGCTCGATGTCCGCCTCACCCATGACGATGCGGCGGGACTCATCTACGGCGAACAGATCGCTCGCGGCTGCCCAGGCCAGGAACAACACGACCCCCAGGGCAATGAACTGCACGAGCGGGTCCCGGATCCACCTCATCTCACTCGCTCCTGCTCGAGGACATCGATCGAACGGATCTTCCAGGTCCCATCGACCGGCTCGATGCCGACGCGGGCGTCATATCGATTCTGCCGAAAATGCCTGTGTCCGAAATGCGTCACCATCCCTCCCACCGTCCACTGGCCGCGAACGGAGAAGCCCTCCCCCTCCCCCTCTATCTCCCCTGCCGTCTGTACCTCGACCGTCTCCACCCGGGCCTGCGCCCCTCCCCGCTCCTCCATCTCCAGCGCCCGGCGCTGCTCCAGGTACACGTCGGTCAGGGTCTCCCCGGTGACGCTTACCGCGAGCCGGTCGTAGATGGCCTCTTCCTGCCGGTATTCCAGGGCCCGGTACACATTCGGAAGAAGGCCGGAGAGAATGCGCCGGGCCTGTCTCTCCGACGGCACGCGGCCTGCCGAGCCAGGCACGGCGAGGGCCCCCTGCACCATCGGGCCGACGGCGAGCGCCGCGGCGAGCACGACACGAGAGAGGGCGAGAGATGGTCCTCGCCTCCCGTCGCGAAGACCCCTGGCGAAAAGCAGGGCGGCGAGGACCAGGAGCGGCAGCGAGAGCCACGGAATTGGAACGCGCACCGGCTCGACCTCGACGGCGCTCACGCTCGGAATCGGGTCCTCCACGAGGGCGTTCTCCCACATCACCGCGCTCGCCCCGGTCAGCGAGGTGGAGGAGGTGTTCTCGGGATCGATGAACGTCACCGGCAGTTCCCCGACTGCCTCCGGAAACGGCTCCCAGGCCAACCGGACCTCCTCGGGCATGCCGGGCGTCGGATAGGCCACGACGACTCCCACCACGGCAGTCGCAGCTTCCTCCGGAACCGGAGTGCTGCGAGGAAGGGCGCCTGTCGGATCGACCGTCATGAAGTCGGCCCGGCGCAGCGATGGCTCGACCTCCAACCCATCCACGCTCACCTGTGTCCACCCCAGGACCATCCGAGCCAGGCTGTCCAGGACCGCCGGCTGTGCCTCGACATCGAGCGTGGATTCGGGCTCGAGCCCGAGAGCCGCCGAGAGACCGCCCACCCGCAGCATCACCTCGTGTCGCACCTCGAACGGTTCGATGGCCAGGAAGCTCTGTATCGGCGCGTCGGGTGACGAGGGAGCGAGACGCTGCGAGCCCGCGGGTCCTGCGGCCGTGGCGGACGACGTCGCCTGCACGGGGACCCCGCTGGCTCCGACGGCCGAGGCCGTGGAAGCCTGTCCGGCGAGAGCGACCGAGAGGGCGAAAGCCATGCCCCCGACGCCGGCCGCGTAGGCGAGGCCCGTCCGGGCCCGCGGGCCGACCAGAGCACGACCGGCCAATCCCAGGACGAGGCCCGCCAGGCCGACTCCGACCAGGTGTACCGCATCCATGCCCACGATAGCGACGATCTGAGAACCCGGTCCGACCCCTGCTCCGAGATCTTCGGCCAGCAACGCTGCAAGTCCGGATCCGTGGACGAGCCCCGCCGCGGCGGCCAGACCTGCCAGGCGCCGTCTCTCCCCCTCGCCGCGCAGCGACTCCCGCGCCAGGAGCGCCGCCCCGATCGCCAGGCCGATTTCGGCCGGGCCCACGGGGAGGCTGGTCCCGAGTCCGGTCGTGAGCGCCACCGCCGCAAGCTGGCCGCCCGTGAAGACAGTGACGAGTCGGACCGGCAGTGAGAACCCTCCGAGCAGGGCCAGGACCAGAACGAAGGCCACGTGGAGCCAGCTACCGATGGCGTGCGCCGCGCCGGCCCGCACGGCTCTCTGTGCCCCGAGCACAGGGTCCGGCCGCGCCGTGCCTTCCGGCAGGCGCCACGACGTCTCCCCCGGCGAGAGGACGTGGGCGAACCGGTCGCCCGATACCAGGTCCACACGGATGACGGTGGTGAGCGACAGATCCAGGAAGGGGTAGCGCATCCCCACCTCCTGGCCCGCCAGTCCGCCGTCGCAGCGCCAATCACGTGAGAACACCCAGGCGCCCGGCTGATCGACCACCGATCGATCTCCCACCGGCTGGCAGATCTCGGGAAGGACCGGCGCCGGGATGGCACGAGCGGGGAGCGCCTTCGGAACTCGCCATTGCACGGCGTAGAGCCCGGGCGACTTCTCGGTGACCTGCATGTGGGCGGGGGGACCGACATCCGCCAGGACCGCGATGGGCGCGAGCACCGCGATGCCGACCGCGACGCCGGCAACCAGGAGCCACGGCGCAAGGGGCCGGCCCGACCTTCCGGACCGGCCCTTCGGACCTGCGACGGAAAGGCTGAGCCTACGCTTCAGGAGCGCCCTCGCCCTCGGAGCCGGCACCGGCCTCCTCGGCCGTCGCCTTCTCCACTACGCTGCCGAACTTCTCGCGCAGCGAGCCGCCTAGCACGCCGAGGTGCTCGCGGATCTCGCCCATCTGTTCGCCCAGCTTGTGGCCGAGGTCCTCCATCGAGTCGCCCACCCCTGCCCTCATGAACGGATACTTGAAGTCGGTCGGCGGAACGAAGGTTTCCTTGACCGAGCGCGGGGACACCCAGCGCACGAGGTTCATGAACGAGCCGGCCTTGTCGTTGGTGCCGCTCGCACGGGCCCCGCCGAACGGCTGCTGACCGACCACCGCCCCCGTCGGCTTGTCGTTGATGTAGAAGTTGCCGGCCGCACAGCGCAGGGTGGCCATCGCTTCCCGCGTCGCGGCTCGATCGCGCGAGAACACCGCTCCCGTGAGGGCATAAGGCGAAGTGCTGTCCACCAGGTCCAGCGTCTTGGACCACTGGTCGTCCGGGTACACGTGCACCGTCAGCACGGGCCCGAAGATTTCCTCGCACATCGTCTTGAACTTCGGATCCGACGCGAGAACCACCGTCGGCTCGATGAAGTAGCCCTTTTCGTCCGAGTATCCGCCGCCGAACAAGATTTCCGCGTCCGGCGAGGACTTCGCGTGTTCGATATAACCGGTGATGTCCTTGAACGCCGACCGGTCGATCACGGCGCACACGAAGTTCTCGAAGTCCCTCGGGTCGCCCATCTTGACCTCGGCAAGCTGATTTCCGAGGGTCTCCTTCACCCGTGGCCACAGCGAGTCCGGAACATACGCTCGGGACGCGGCGCTGCATTTCTGGCCCTGGTACTCGAAGGCTCCACGGACCATGGCCGTCGCGACCGCGTCCGGATCCGACGAGGGGTGAGCGACGATGAAGTCCTTGCCGCCCGTCTCGCCCACGAGGCGGGGATACGAGCGATAGTTCTCCAGGTTCTCGGCCACCTTCTTCCAAAGGAGCTGGAAGATCTCGGTCGATCCGGTGAAGTGGATTCCCGCGAGGTGCTCGCTGGCCACCAGCTTGTCGGTGATCTGGCCCGAGTTCCCCGGAAGGAAGTTGATGACTCCAGGCGGAAGGCCGGCCTCCTGCAGCAGACGCATCAGGTAATACGAGCTGAACAGAGACGTTCGGGCCGGCTTCCAGATCGCGACGTTCCCCATCATGGCCGGCGCCGTCGGCAGGTTGCCGCCGATCGACGTGAAGTTGAACGGGGAAATGGCGTACACGAAGCCCTCGAGGGACCGGTAGTCCGTCATGTTCCAGATGCCAGGCGACGAAATCGGCTGGTTCGAGTACAATTGGCGCGCGTAGTCAACGTTGAAGCGCCAGAAGTCGATGATCTCGCAGGCGGCGTCGATCTCGGCCTGGTAGCAGGTCTTGCTCTGGCCGAGCATCGTTGAGCCGTTCAGGACCTGGCGCCAGTCGCCGGCCAGCAGGTCGGCGGCCTTCAGGAAGACCGCGGCCCTGTCCTGCCACGGCCAGTTCGACCACTCCTTCCACGCCTCCATGCACGAGTCGACCGCCATCTGGATGTGCTCGTCGGTGGCCTTGTGGTATCGGGCCAGCACGTGCGCGTGGTCGTGCGGCATTACGACATCGCCGGTGTCGCCGGTCGTGTAGTCCACCCCACCGATGATGATGGGAATCTCGATGACCTCGGACGCCATCCGGTCCAGCTTCTTCTTCAGGTCCGCCCGTTCGGGGGAACCGGGCTCGTATCCCCACACGGGCTCGTTGATCGGCGCAGGGGGCTGGAGGTCACCTTCGATCGTCATTCCGGGACGCATATCCAGGCTCATCGGTCATTCTCCATCAGTTCAAATGGAATCGGGCGGCCAGCGGGAACGCGAATGGCCTTCACAGGGTTCATCCTGACCGCGAGACGGTTATAATTCGTGCGATGTCGGTCCGCCTTGCGGACCCATATCCTACTGGCTTTCACGCCTCGAAGCTACCGCCCGAGGATGACGATATGACGACGACGAACGACACCCCGACGGAGGCCCCTGGAAGCCTCGAATTCTGGTGGGATGCCGGCCTCACCTGGGAGCGGTACCTGGCCGATGAGATTGTGGAGCACCGGGACCTGTGGGAAGGCGTATACCGGAAGAGCGAGACGCCGGAATGGGCCGTGCGGGAACTCGAACGGTTGGGGCGTCAGTGGAACCTCATCGCCATCACGGAGGACTGGTGTGGTGACGCCTCCAACCTGGTGCCAATCTTCGCCCGCCTCGCCGAGGCCTCGCCGCTGATTGACCTCCGCATCGTAATGCGGGATCAGTACCCCGACCTGATGGACCTGTATCTCACGAACGGAAGCCGCTCGATACCGATCGTCGTGATCGCGGACGAGACGTTCCGACCGGTCGGGCGCTGGGGTCCGAGACCGGCCGAGCTGCAGGAATTCGTGATCACCGAAAAGCGAGCCGGAGAGCGGACGGCACCGGAGATCTACAAGGACGCCAGGCGCTGGTACGCCAGAGACCACGGAGAAACGACACTGCGGGAATTCCTGGCGGTCATGGCGGAGGCCGGCTGACAGATCGATCAGAGAGATCAGAGAGGCTCACATGACGGATAGACAGGTCGTGCTCGCGGCCATCGTGGCGTTCATTCTCCTCGTTCCGGCCGCGCTGGGGGCCCAGAGCGTGGAGACGAGGATCGAGCGAGCCGCCGAACGCATCGAGCAGGCCCGGGCGGACGATCTCGAAATCATGGCTCCACGCCTGTTCGAACGTTCGGAAGACCGACTGACCGACGCGAGGAAAGAGTACGATGAGAGCGGTCGAGTCGACGACATCGACCGGCTCATCGACGAGGCCCTCGCGGCGCTCGACGAAGCCGAGGACCTGGCCCCGGCCGGGCGAACCATTCTCGGCGATGCCCTGGCCGCCCGGGCTGACGCCCTCGAGGCGGGAGCCCCGAACTACGCGGAAGAGGACTGGGAACGGGCCGAAGATTCGGCCCGCGATGCCGGCCGGCGGATCGAGAGAGAAGACGAGGCCGGAGCCAGGCAGAGAGCGGAGAGGGCGGAGAGCGAGTACCGCGATGCCGAGTTGAACGCGATCCGGGCCGGCGTGCTGGGACGGACGCGGACGGAGCGGGCCGCGGCCCTGGAGGTCAAAGCCGACAGGCTGTCCCCGGTCCTGTTCGGCGGGGCGGATTCGCTGGTCAGCGCGGCCGAGGCGGTGCTCTCGGGGGACCGATACCAGGCCTCGAGCGCCGGCGCCCTGGCGGAGGAGGCGGCGGAAGCCTATCGGCACGCGGCGCGCCTGGCGGGCCTGGCCGACAGCATCTCCCGAAAACGACTCTCGGTGGAGACCGTCGCACTTCGCGGGGAGGGGCAGATCCGTCGGATCACCGAAGCACTGCAATTCGAGGCGAGGTTCACCGAGGGCGCGGCGCCGGCCGTCGGCGATGCCCTGGTCGCGATCGAGAGCCTGTACGGAGAGCGGGACGCCCTGCGCGGTGACGTAACGCGAAGAGCCGCCGAGATCGACCGGCTGGATCGAAGCGTCGACTCCCTGGATGCGCGGCTGGCGGAGCTGGAAGTCCGCGAGGCCGCGGTCAGCGCCGAACTTCGGGGCAGGCAGCGCCGTGAGCAGCAGTTCCGCGAGGTCGAGGCGATCTTCACGCCGGCGGAGGGCGAGGTTCTTCGATCGGAGGACCGGCTGATTCTCAGGCTCTTCGGCCTGACCTTCGCATCGGGAATGGCCGAGATACGCCCCGACAATTTCGGCCTGATGACCAAGGTGCAGCGAGTGATCCGCGAGTTCCCCGAAGCCCGGGTCGTGGTGGA
>CAYWLF010000072.1:0-9965 GCA_964458875.1 uncultured Gemmatimonadota bacterium | reverse complement strand
GATGGCCTGGCGGCAGCGCGGTGCGAAGTGGCTGAAGTGGGGGATGTGGCTGGGTGCCGGGCTGGTCGCCGTCATCTACGTACAGGCGCTCGTTCCCGTGATTCCGATCGACGCCCGTCGCGACCCGATCGCACAGGGGCACGGGTGGGAGTCGCTCGCCGCCACGACCGACGACGCCCGGGTGCAGCTGCTCGAAGCCGGGTGTCCGGCGGTCCACGTAGCCACGAATCGCTACCAGGAGGCCGCGGAACTCGCGTTCCACCTGCCGGATCATCCGGAGGTCACGTCCCTCAACATCCGGCGGCGCTCCAACCAGTACGCCATCTGGCCGGGGTTCGAGGACGTCGCGAAGATCGGCGACTGCCTGGTGTTCGTGGACATCGACGACGGCTGGGCCCGGCAGATCGTGGCGGATCTCGAGTCCCGTTTCGAATCAGCGGCAGAGATCGGTCCGACGCAGAGAAAGCGCGGTGGCGGAGCGGCGGCGGACTATCGCCTGTGGGCGTTCACGGGATGGACGGGAGAATCGCTCACGTCCACCCCTTAGACGTCAGGCCCCGGCAGCCACCAATCTCGCGACCACCCGGCTGCCCACGTGCCGGTTCCACCCGTTACCAGGATCGTCATTCTTCCTCCGCTCCCTGCTCCAGGTAGTCCATGGCTAGCATCGCCATGGCGCGCACACCGATCTCGAGCGCGTCCTCGTTCACAAAAAAGTACGGCGAGTGGTTCGAGGCAGCTTCTCCGAAGGCCACGCCGGGCGCGTTGACGCCGAGCATGAAGTAGAAGCCGGGCGCCTGCTGCGCGAAGAATGAGAAATCTTCCGCGACCATGAGGGGAGGTATCTGAACCAGGCCCTGTTCCCCGACTACACTCCGAAGGCTGGACAGGGACGCCGCCGTGAGTTCGAGATCGTTGTACGTGACCGGATAGAACCGACGGATTTCCACCTCGGCCGTGGCGCCGGCGCTCTCGGCAATGCTCTCCGCCGTTCGGCGAATCCGCGCGTGCACGTCGTCCTGCACGGCCGAATCGTGAGTTCTTATTGTTCCGTCCAGCTTCACGGTTTCCGGGATGATGTTGAAGCGCACCCCGCCCTCGATCTTGCCGACCGACACGACGACGGGCTGGGTGGCGGCCACCTGGCGGCTGGGGATCGTCTGCAGGGCCAATACGATCTGCGAGGCTACGACGATCGGATCGACCCCCATTTCCGGCGCGGCACCGTGGGTCTGCCGGCCGATCACCGTGATCGTGAATTCGTCCGCGCTCGCCATGATTCCGCCCTGGCGCCATCCGATCAGCCCGGTCGGAAACGGCGAGGTATGCAGTCCGAAGTAGGCGTCCGGTCGCGGCTCCACCACCGCGCCCTCGGCAATCATCAATTCGGCTCCGCCCTCCTCCCCCGCCGGGGCACCTTCCTCTGCCGGCTGAAACAGGAATACCACCGTGCCAGGCAGGTCTTCGCGCATTCCGGCCAGCACGCTGGCCGTTCCCATCAGGGCAGCCGTATGCACGTCGTGTCCGCAGGCGTGCATGACACCGACTTCCTGGCCGTTGTATTCCGTGATCACCGTCGAGGCGAAGGGCACGTCCGCCAGTTCCGTTACGGGCAGAGCATCCATGTCCGCCCGCAGTCCCACCACCGGACCGGGCCGGCCACCGCGCAACACGCCGACCACTCCGGTATGGGCGATGTTCGTGCGCACTTCGTCCAGGCCCAGGGATCGAAGATGCTCCGCCACGATGCCCGCCGTACGGAACTCCCGGTTCCCCAGCTCGGGGTTCTGGTGAATGTCACGCCGCCAGGCGACCACATCACCAGACACCTCCGCGGCCCGGCGATCGATCTCCGCGTGAAGGTCGCGTACGTCCTGCGCCGCGAGATGGTTCGGCACGACGGCCAGGACCAGGGCGAGGATCACCGCCGCGCCCATCCCCAACGGCCTCACTCGCTGCCCTCCGACGCCGGCAAGGATGACATTCACGCTCCGTCGCATCGTCCAACTCCTTCTCCGGTGACCTTCATTTCGCGCGCACGATGGGCCGGGTGAGGCACGTCGGTCCCCCACCTCCCTTCGTACTGATCTCACGGCCTCGGTATGCGTGTACCTCCGCGCCCGCTGCTTCGAGACGCCCGCGAGTGACCGGGTTTCCCTCCAGGACCACGCAGCGGCGTGGTCCCACGGCGAGAACGTTGCACCCCATGCTCTCGAATTCCTCGTCCGGCACTTCGACCAGCTCACACCCGTGCTTGAGCAGGTGCTGGCGGAAGGGGACCGGAAGGAGCGGGGAGTAGACGACCGCCAGGTCACAGTCTACCGGGCTGTACATCGACATCAAGTGGAACACGTCGTCGGGGCCGCGCCAGTGCGGAAGCGGGACCGAAATCACACGGTCCACGTCACTCCCCAGGAGCGTGCGGAGCTGCCGGATCCCTTCGGCGTTCGTGCGGTAGCCGAGACCGACGGCCACGTTTCGCCCATCGATCCAGGCGACGTCGCCCCCTTCCAGTCTTCCAGGCTCCTCGATTCGACCAACGATCGGCATATCTGCATTGCGCAACGCCCTCCCGGCGGCGGTCGGCTCCGTATCACGCGCCGGTTTCCCCATGCTGCACAGGATGCCGCCGCGATCGCACAGCACGGTCGCGTCCCGCACATAGATGGAATCGGGCCCCGTCTCGGGATCCGGAGGTGCCGTGACCACCTCTGCCCCCAGTTCCCGCAGAAGAGCGAGAAAGTCGTCGTACTCGGAGACCGCGGCCGCGAAGTCGGGGCGGGCGGTGTACCCCAGTTCCTCCCAGGTCTCGTCCAGGGTCGGCTGATCGACGAAAGCATCGCGCGCATGCTTCACGAGAACCCGGCGCAACGGCAGGATGTCGGATTGGCCCAGTGAACTCATGATCTCACCTCATCGGGCGTGGTGGGTGGCCCGGAGCTTCGTCTCCATACGACCCACACGTACATCGGGAGGCCGGAGAACAACAGGATGAGCCCCCAGTACACGGTTTCCTGGCCCGCGCCGGCGATGGCCCACATGGAATACGCGAATCCGAGAAGCGCGGTGATGATGGCGCCGGCCAAGCGACGACCCTCGAAGCGCTCCCGGTCGCGCGCATAGATCATGATCTCGGCGAGCGCGCAGATCGCGTATGGAAGGAGAGCTGTCAACGTGGCCAGGAGAATGACGAACGTGAACTGGTCCACCAGCGTCTCGCTCGAGTTCAGAAGCATGAGACCGGTCACCAGGACGCTCGAGAAGACGAGAGCGAAGGCCGGCGTACCGCGCTTCGACGTCCGGCCGAGGGCGGCGGGGAAGATCCCGTCGCGGGCGGCGGCCCAGGGGATGCGACCCTGCAGCAGGATCCACCCGTTGAGGGCGCCGAAAGCCGAGATCATCGCGCCGGCGGCCACGGCGGGCGCGGTCCAACCGCCCCACATGCGGCTAGCGGCGTCGGCGAACGGGGCGTTCGAACCGGTAAGCTCGGCGGCCGGGATCACTCCCATTACGGCGGTGGTCCCCAACACGTAGACCACCGCGGCCAGTGCGGTGCCCAGGATCGTGGCACGTGGAATCGTACGCTCGGGGTCCACGACCTCTTCCGCAGGGACCGTGGCGGATTCGAAGCCGAGGAAGGCCCACAGGGTCAGGGTCGCTGCCGCGGTAATCGCGGGGAACGTCGCCTGTCCGCTGGCATTGAAGGGCCTGAAATTTCCGGGGTCCAGATAGAGCAGGCCCAGTGTCCCGACGGCCACCAGTGGAACCAACTTGAGGATCGTGGTCACGACCTGGACCGAGCCGGCCGTTCGGACGCCACGCACGTTGACCCATGTGAGCAGCCAGATCGCACCGATTCCGATGGCCGAGGCCAGTACGCGATCCGTTGCCAGGGCCGGCCAGAACCAGGACAGGTAGCTCGTAAAGGCGAGGGCGAGAGCCGCGTTCGCGACCCAGATCGAGATCCAGTAGCCCCATCCGACCAGGAATCCGGCAAAATCTCCGAAGCCGGCTCGCGAGAAGGCATACGGACCGCCCGCACGCGGCACCAGGCGGCTCAGGCGGGCGAAGACGAGGGCCAGCAACATGGCGCCCGCACAGCTGAACCCCCACCCGAGAAGACTGATTCCGCCGAACGATCCAAGCGCGGCAGGCAGGAGGAATACGCCCGAACCGATCATGTTCCCGACCACGAGTGCGGCGGCCATCCACACGCCCATCTTTGCCGGGGTACGCGCAGACATCACGTCTCCGATCGTGGAGGAACCGGTTCGGGGCAGGCAGCCTCGGTTTGCCGCCCGAACATACGGGACGCCCCGTGGGCCTGCACATCCGACGGCGCTCACATTGCCCGAGTCCGGAACCCCGAACACATTGGATTCCGTTCTGGGGCCTTCGTGAAGGTACGCTCACCCGCTCACCGGAGACGGTACGCATGGGACTCGCCCGGGCACTTCTCCTCAAGGGATCCGAGAGCCGCTGGCTGGCGGAGCAGGCGTCGCGGAGGCGGTTCGTACGACGAGCCACCACCCGCTTCATACCCGGTGAGTCCATGGACGACGCCCTGGGGGCAGCCAGCTCCCTGGCTGAGAAGGGAATCACGACGATCCTCACGCTGCTTGGCGAGAACGTCGTGGACCGGGAAGCGGCCGCTGAGGTGACTCGTGAGTTCACTACGCTTCTCGAGCGCGGCGCTGAGAAGAAGCTGGACGCGGACATCTCGGTCAAGCCGACGCATCTCGGGCTCGATCTCGGTTTCGACATCGCAGTTCAGAATCTCCAGGCCCTCGCTTCAGCTGCAGCCCGCCATGCGCGGCTCTTGGCCGTAGACATGGAATCCACGCGATACTGCGAGCTGACGCTCGATCTGTACCGGGTGCTGCGCGCCGAGCACGACAACGTCGGGATCTGTCTTCAGTCCTACCTGTTTCGTACCGATGCCGACCTGGAGGCACTGTTGACCGCGGCGCCGATGATCCGGCTCGTAAAGGGGGCGTACAAGGAGTCGGCAAGCCTGGCCTACCCGAAGAAGGGCGACGTCGATGCAAGCTATCTGCGCCTGTCGGACACCCTCCTCGAAGCGGCGCGAGACGGAGCGGCACGGGTGGCGTTCGGCACGCACGACGCGGACATGATCGCCACGATCAACCGTCGAGCGGCGGACATGAAGTGCCCCCGGGAGGCGTACGAATTCCAGATGTTATACGGGATCGAGAGAGACCTGCAGGCACGCCTCGCCGAGACCGGCTACCGGATGCGTGTCCTGATCAGCTTCGGCGAGTACTGGTTCCCGTGGTACATGAGAAGACTCGCCGAACGACCGGCCAACGTGGGCTTCGTGTTGCGGAGCATGATGCGGGGCTGATGAGGGCCTGATGCGACAGGGGCCGCCCGATGGACGGCCCCTCGCTTACCGGCTCTGGCAACCCGTTCCCGGGTAGACTGCTAGTTGCCTTCTTCCGCCGGGGGAGCCTCCCAGCCCTCCTGGATCAGCGGCATCTCGGCCGCGAGCTGCAGGTCCATGAGATTGTTGATCGTGCGCTCGACCATGAGCCAACGGGCCCCTACCAGCGGGGAGACTTCCTTGGCGAACTTCTTGTAGTACTTCTCGCGCAGCTTCGCACGGCTGCTCTCCAGCTTGAGGCTGGTCTTGGCCAAGTCGGCTGCCGTCTCCTCCGTCATGGCGCTGAAGCTCGCCGCGTAGTTCTTGATCAGAGCGATACGCTGATCGGTGATGTTCGAGAGCTCGTAATCGTAGTCGCGGTAGATCTGCCAGAACGGCTCCGATTGCGCCTCGTCCAGTGCCATGGCCTCGGTCATCACGGCGACCTTCTGCGTCTTGATGTCGGCCCTCAGGAGCTCGACGTACTGCTCCTGGGCGTAGGCGGTGTTCGCCACCAGCAGAAGGGCGAGCACAATAAACAGCTTCTTCATCTGCACTTCTCCGTGTTGTGTCGCCGGCGACTTCACGCCGGCATTCGGTTTTAGCGTGGGCGCGGAATCTGAACCGTATTGGCTCGACTGGCAACTCAGGGAACGAGCACCCGACCCAATCCGAGGAAAAACGACCAGGAGCGATTGGTCACGCTTCCCGCCAACTCGGTCTCAGAGTCGTTGATATTCACGAAACCGTGCGTGTAGCGGATGTCCAGCTGAAGCGTATAGCGCCCCATGAATACCTCGAAGCCACCTCCGATCGCCCCGCTGACATCGGGGCTCTTCGTCGGGAAGATATCGCCGGGACCGGAGCCACAGTCGACGGATGCCCCGCCCTCTTCCTTCAGTCGGCACTTCGTCTCGAACGAGAGGACGGGGCCGACATACACGATCGGCCAGATGGCCGCATCTCCAGCTGGTACGCGAACCATCAAGAGCAGGGGAATGTCGATGTACGAGAGTTCGATCGTGGCGTCCCCCCCGCTCCCCCTGGCACCGCTCGGGGCGTAGAGAGCTTCGGCCTGGAGGGCCAGCACGCTTCCCAACCCGGCCTGGAGATACGCCCCGCCACCAAAGGTCGTGCGGGAATCGAGGTCGATGTCCGTGCCTTCGGAATCGTTCACGTCGAGATTGGCGATGTTCAGACTTCCTTTGAGACCGAGAGTGACCTGGGCCTCGGCCTCGACGGCAGACATACAGACACAGATCGCGAGAAACGCGAACACTGTGCGTCGCATGGCTTTCTCCTGCGGGTTCGGTGAAGGGGCTCAAAACGGGAATAAGGTAACAGGATCCGTCACCCCTTGAACACGAATCGGGCCCACAGCGGGGACGACAGGAACACCAGCGAAACCCCCATTGAAATCCACACCAGGCCCCTGACCCGCCTGCGAGTCGATGCGGAGGCGCATGCCGCGCCATCACATGCACGGGCGTCTTCTCGGTCCACCCGTTGAAAGGCCCACCACAACAACCCGATGGTGGCCACGACGAAGAAGGGTCGGTAGGGCAGGAACCCAGCCAGAGCCGCCCCAGACATGCCCGCTGACGCCAGGACCAGCGGACCGGTGCAGCAAAGCAGCGATCCAAACGCGGCTCCGACGCCGCCTATCATTGATGCGATGGCTCCTCTCATGGATTCAAGATAACACGCCGAGGCGGATCTTTCCCGGTTCCCCGGTGTCTTCGTGTGGCGAGCGACGAACCCCACGAGGCCCCGAGACTGGGCGAGAGGACAGCATGCGCGGATCGACCGCAACAGCGAACCCGTCGGGTCTCGCCGTCGGCGTGTTCCTGATCGTTCTGTCCGGCTGCGGCGGCGATGACTTCACCGGCCCGCCTCCACCCGATGGCGCCATCGAGTTCTCCCTGGCAACGGCCGGGTATTTTCATACCTGCGGCCTCACCCCGGCAGGCAGGGCGTATTGCTGGGGCGGAAATACCTGGGGCACGCTGGGCGACGGCTCTACGACCGCGAGCAACAGGCCCGTCGCCGTGTCCGGGGGACCGCGGTTCAAAGCAATCGAGTCAGGCTCGGGACACACCTGTGGCGTCACGGATTCGGGCCAGGTGTACTGCTGGGGCCTGAACGACGAAGGACAGGCCGGCGACGACTGGGTGAACCGCGCTATCGTGGAACCGCACCTCCTGCCAGGCAACCAGTTCTGGGTGGAGGTAAGTGCGGGGCACGACCACTCGTGCGCGCTCACGAACGAAGGAGCTGCCTGGTGCTGGGGTGACAACGTCACGGGCCACCTGGGCAGCGGTGATACGTTCAACAGGTCCTTTCAGCCGGTTCGGGTCGCCTCACCCGTGAGCTTCACCACGGTGGTGGCTGGCTACTACCAGTCGTGCGCCCTCGCCGACTCCGGCCGGATGTATTGCTGGGGACGAAACGACCAGGGCCAGATCGGGGACGGAACGAACCAGAACCGTTTCACGCCGGTGGCCGTGGCGGGCGACCTCAGGTTCCGGGCGCTGGGCGGCGGAGACGCTTTCATGTGCGGCATCACGACCGACGGTTCGACCTGGTGCTGGGGCAGCAACCGCACGGGCGAACTCGGAGAGCCAACGCTTCCCAGCCAAACGGCGCCCGTCGAGGTCGAAGGGCTTCCCGAACTCCGGAAGATCTACGGCGCGGGAGGGGCGTTCACGCTCCGGAGCGCTGAGGCCTTTGGTTGCGGACTTACCCCCAGCGGAGAGGCCTGGTGCTGGGGAGGGTCGATCCGGGGCGGCCTGTGGGAAGGAGCCACAGGCGGACCGGTAAGGGTGGAGCCCAGCATCCGGTTCCGGAATCTGGCGCTCGGAGCAGAGCACTTGTGTGGCGTCACCACCGACGGCTGGGCCTTCTGCGGCGGCGGCAACTACGCGGGGCAACTGGGTGACGGCACCGGACAGGATCGCGCCGCGATGGTTGGGGTCGTCCGGCCCTAGGGTTCAATCCCCGAAGTTGACACACGCCCTGTCCTGAGCCCGTTATGGGGCCCTGGAGAGGCCGATAGCGGGGCCGCTGAGCAAGCTCGCCATTCGCGTTTGTCGCCTTTTTGCGTATATTTAGTTGTTATGCTTCTTCTGCTGGGCGTTCTCGCGTTTGTCATCCTGCTGGCTGCTCTCGTCGTGCGGCGCTTTGACCGCCTGTTAGCCATAGAGGAAAGACGGAAAGCGGGCCTGCCCACCGACGACCTGACGTGGACGCGGAAGCCCATCATTCGCTGGTTCTTTCATAGAGACAGTTTCTAACCGGCAGTCCGCCTGACTCTCGCTCGACCTGCCCGTGTATATTGGTGGTGCCCCCTCCGTTAACCGGAGGTGAACTGTGTTTCGGTCTGTTGCGCTTGCCGTACTCTTCGCTTTGTCGTTGTCCTGCGCCACTGGCGGGAGCAGTCCGTCGGACGACGACCTCTACATGTTTCCCGACGACGTGCTCCGCTTCCACTACAAGAGTCCCCCCCGCTGTCCGTATGAGGAGGTGGCGCGGCTCACCTATGATGCGGCCGAGACAGACGCGTACTCTGCCGAGGACTACCAAGAGCGTCTTGAGCGCCGAGACCGTCGCAAGGTGGAGGTACGCCAAACGTTTGCCGAGTCCGGTGCAGAAGCTGTTCTCGAGGGACGTACGACACCCGGAACGTCCGCCGACTATTTCTTCATTCGCTTCACGGACCCCGAGTGCCGAGAGTAGACGCGGCCCGCTCATCCGTCCACCTCCGCCCGTCATTCCCAATGCCGAGTCGTCCGTTGCCACCACTTACGGCAGCGCCGGGCGTTCCATTCATGGGTACCGGTTCCAGGAGTGCGCTAGTAGATACGATGAGCCCCACGAGTAGACGGGATGCGAGTAGTACGGCCATAAACTGGCCCAGGTTAGTGACTGCTTCCATCACGGTGTCACCTCCGATTGTCTAGCGAGTGTCCAGCCTGGGGGGTGCGGGTCTTCATACCTGTTTCGGTATCGGAAGCCCTTAGGGTCGGTTTCAGTGGGTGGTGCATGAATGCGGTCATCTGTGGGAGGCCAACCGTAGAAAACCCGTAAGGTACAGAACTGCAAAAGCGCAGACTTATGCGGGTTCGTGGTCTCCGGTAGGCTGGGGGCACTAGCGGATACGGGCCTTTTTCAATCGCCGAAGCTGATCACCATCTCGCGTGCCGTCTGCATCGTGTCACAATCCAGCGGCACGGTCTTCATGCGCGCGATCGCGCTGGACAGCGGCACATAGCGCACGTCCGGAGGATCCAGGGCCACCATGCAGCCGAAGCAACCCTGCGCCAGGGCCCGCACCGCCGCGGAACCGAACCGAAGGGCCAGGATGCGGTCACGCGTGGTCGGAGATCCGCCCCTGAGCAAGTGTCCGAGGACGACTGTCCGCGTCTCCTTGCCGGTCAGGTCCGCCAACTGGTCCGCGACCTGGTGGCCGATCCCCCCAAGACGTTCCTGTTGGCCGATGGCCTTCCCCAGTATGGATCTCTGACCGTCGGTGGGATGCGCTCCTTCAGCAACGACCACGATCGCGAAGTCTCGACCCCGGTCG
>CAYWLF010000071.1:0-10102 GCA_964458875.1 uncultured Gemmatimonadota bacterium | reverse complement strand
TTCAAGCATATGAACGGTAGGGACCCGTGGGAATCAGACGCAAACGACTACGGGGCCACGAGGAACCGGTAGCGTTGAGGTAGCGGCGGTCCCTGGTGATCCCGGCCGGTCCGAGCGTGACTTCGGGCCGGCGCTCCGATATATAGAGTGTGAGGTCTGAGCGACCGGGCGCTCCGCGTCGCGCGACCTCGGCTATTTTCAGAGGTCTACTAACCATGGACCACCGGGGCCTTCCCGCTGTGCTGCCGCTGGCCGATGCATCCGGCACGGTACGCGACTTCGATATATTGCGCTGGACGGCAGCTCACCCGTCCACCGCGGGTGTGTATGCCTTGCTGAGCTGCCACGGCGACAGAGGGTGTTCGGGCCCCACGGTTCTCTACGTCGCGGAAGCCGACGACCTCGAGTCGGCGCTCTCCAAGCACAACGGCTACCCGTGCATGAACACGTTCGTGGACGCGGTGGCGTTCCATCCGGCGGCGTCGAGCGACGAGCGAATCGAGATCGAGCGGGACCTCCGATCGCTCCACGACCCTCCTTGTGATGGCTGCTGGCCTCCGACGCCCGCCGGCCCCGAGGGCACCGAGCCCTATCCGGATCGCGTGGTG
Organism: uncultured Gemmatimonadota bacterium; assembly: GCA_964458875.1. Lineage (GTDB taxonomy): Bacteria > Gemmatimonadota > Gemmatimonadetes > Palauibacterales > Palauibacteraceae > Benthicola. The sequence continues at coordinate 9,494 of CAYWLF010000071.1, read as the reverse complement.
GGAGGTTGTATCACCCACCGTGAGCTGCTGGACGAGCGTCTCGTGGAGGCCGTGTCGAAGAAGCGCATGATTCGTTTCGTCTTCGAGCGGCGCCGATACGAAGTCGAACCGCACGCCTACGGCGTACAGGTCGACGGCCACGCCGTGTTGCTGACCTATCACACCACGCCGGGATCGGGTGGGGAGCAAATCCGGGGATGGCAGATGTTCGCGGTTTCCGAGCTCTACGGCCTGGTGATCACGGACCGGCCCTTCGGCGGGGCCCGGCCCACGATCGACTCTCCCATCGCGGCGAGCTTCGTGCGGACCGAGGTCGTGACCCGTTGGGCCGCCGCCTCGGACGCCAGCGCGTCGCCCGAGGCCGTCGCCGAACTGCGGCGTGAGGTGGAAGAGGCCGTGCACCGTCTCCGCTTACAGGTGCTCGACTTTCGGAGAATCGACGCGCGGCGCATCCGGCTCGAGTCGGAGCTCGATCGCCAATCAGCGCCGCTGGAGTTGAGTCTGCCCCTCCACGCCATCAAGGCCGAGCAGGAGCTGGTCCGAGAGGCGCTGCTCGCCTTGATTCCTGAAGTGGCCTTGCTGCAACGGAGTTTGCCTCCAGCCAGCGGCTAGCTTCGGAGTTCCGATTCCCCGCCGTAGAGCCGCCATCGACACACCTCGAACAGGCGTCTGCAATTCTGGGAAGATATCTTCCCAGAACTGTCGGAGGCGATTTGAGGTATCATGTACGGCAGTTGTAGTCTCCGGTGATGGGCACGCGCGCCGGAAGGACCTGCCTGGAGAGACGATGACCGCCGATTCACAGACGTACGACCTGCCGCTCCTGTTCCGTGCGCTCCGTTTCGCCGCGGACCACCACCGCGACGACCGGCGGAAGGGAGTGGAGGCATCCCCGTATATCAATCATCCGATCGCCGTGGCGTCGGAACTCGTGGCTGTCGGGATCGAGGACCCGGAGGTCCTGGCTGCCGCGCTTCTCCACGATACGGTGGAGGACACGAGCGCCACTCCGGCCGAGATCGAGGCCGAGTTCGGACCTCGCGTGGCTTCGCTCGTCGCCGCAGTGACGGACGACCAGAGCCTCAGGTCGCGCGAGAGGAAGCGCCTCCAGGTGGAGCATGCCTCCGGCCTGGAACCGGACGCCCAGCTGATCAAGATCGCGGACAAGATCTGCAATGCGCATGACGTGGGACACGCGCCCGCCGCCGGGTGGTCGTTCGAGCGCCGCAGCGAGTACCTGGATTGGTCCGAACGGGTAGTGGCCGGGTGCCGCGGAGTGAGCCCGGCCCTCGAGGCTCGTTACGACGCGGTGCACGCCGACGCCCGCGCCCGGCTGATGGTGGCCTCACCGGGCGTCGCCGGCGAGTGAATCCCGCGCGTCCCACGCCCGGCTGCTACTGGGTCGTCCCCGGCTTCCTGGCCGGCAACTACCCGCGTACTCGTGACGATGGGTCGTCCCGCGAGAAGCTCCGCCGCATCCTGGATGCCGGGGTCACCTGCTTCGTGGACCTCACGACCCGGCACGATCCGCTCGAGCCCTATGAGAACCTGCTCTCTGAGATGGACGACGGTTCGGCCCGGGCGGCAGCGGTCCGTGAGGCGTTTCCCGTGCCGGACATGTCGATCCCCGGTTCGCCCGATACCACCCGCGCCATCCTGGACACCATCGACCGGGTGCTGGCCGAAGACGGAACCGCCTACGTGCACTGCTGGGGCGGAGTCGGCCGCACGGGCACGATCGTCGGCTGCTGGCTCGTGCGCCACGGGATGACGGGTGAGGAGGCCCTGGCCCGTGTAGCTGAACTCTGGGCCACCCGTCCCGACGCCTCCTGGTCCACGTCGCCGCAGACTGAGGAGCAGTTTCGCTACGTCCGGGAATGGCGCGAAGAGGAGTAACGGACGGGCAGCGAATACTCCAATCTTGCCTGTATTCTGGGGCTGGGCGATCTTCGTCGGGCGATCCGAGGTATCTCCGAACACCAGACACGCGGACTGAATGACGAATTCAACGCACAAGAGCAGTCTGTGGAAGGTGCTTGGCCTGTACGCTGCAGGCTCCTGGGTCGTCCTGCAGGTCGTCGATGTCCTCGCCCAGAACTCAGGCCTTCCGTCCTGGGTATTCAATCTCGCTCTGATCCTGCTGGTCATCGGTCTCCCGATCGTGGGAGCTACGGCCTATCTGCACGGTCTCGGCGGGCTCACGGGTGGGGCTGCCGAGTCAGATGCCGCGACCCGAGGCACTCCCAGCTCCCCCCGGCAACTCTTCACGTGGAAGAACGCGATCACCGGCGGTCTCGCGGCCATGGCGCTGTGGGGAGTACTCGTCACCGGCTGGATGTTCGTCGGACCGGGCGCCGCCGGCGGTGCGGAAGACGGTGAGGCACCGACCGCTTCATCGGAGGCCGCGGCCGAGACCCCAGACCTGCGATCGGTGGCTGTGCTCCCGTTTGCCACGCGCAGTGCGGACGAGGCTGACGAGTACTTCTCTGAGGGGATGCACGACGACGTCCTCACCCAGCTCTCGAAGATCGATTCGCTCACGGTGATCTCGCGCACCTCCGTCATGCAGTACGCGGGCACCACCAAGTCCATTCCCGAGATCGCGGCCGAGCTCGGGGTGGCGACGATTCTCGAGGGAGGGATCCAGCGGGCCGGGGATCGCGTGCGCATCAACGTCCAGCTCATCGAGGCGTCCACCGACAGGCACCTGTGGGCCGAGACGTATGACGAGGAGCTAACGGCCGCCAACGTGTTCGCGATCCAGTCCGATCTCGCCAAGGAGATCGCGGTCGCGCTGCAGGCGACGCTCTCGCCCGACGTGGCGGCCCGGATTGACGCCCGCCCGACGGAGAATACGGAGGCTCTCGAGCTCTATTCGAGAGCCCGGTACCTGGTGCTGTCGGGAGCCGGTGGCAACCCGCAACTCGTGCAGGCCCGGGATCTCCTGGAGCAGGCCGTCGAGCTCGATCCGAACTACGCCAGGGCCTGGGCCGATCTCGGTTCCAACTACCTGACTCTGAAGAGGCAGGGGAGCATGCCCGTCGCCGAAGGGACCCGCCTGGCGGACGAGGCTATCACCCGCGCCCTTCAGCTCGATCCGAATCTCGCCGCAGGGCACTCGGCCAGGGGACTCTACCTGACGGACGAGCTGAGGTACGAGGAGGCGGAAGCGGAGACTCTGAGGGCTCTGGAGCTCAACCCCGGTTCATCGGAGGAGCACAGGCGGTACGCGAGGCTTCTCCTGCAACTGGATCGACACGACGAGAGCGTGCTGCAGGCCCGCCGGGCCGTCGAGCTGGACCCACTTTCCGTGACGGCGCGGGCCACCCTCGGCGACGCCATGTGGTGGGCCGGCGACTGGCAGGGGACCGTCGTCGAATCGGAGAGGCTGATCGAAATGGCCCCCAACCTGGCCTACGCCTACTACAATCTGGGCTACGGCCATGCCATGCAGGGCCAAACCGAAGAGGCCATCGAGGCGTTTCGGACGGCGGAAGAACTGGAACCGACCGACCCTCTCAACACGGTTGGCCTGGCATGGGCCTTTGCCCGGGCGGACCAGAGGGATTCGGCCCTGTCAAAGCTGTCGGGGGTGCCCGCCGAAGCGTCGCTGATCAAGGAAATCGCGATCGTATACGGCGAGCTGGGTGATCTCGACACGGCCTACGAGTACCTGTACCGGGCGGCTGAAGAGGACCCGGGTAGCATCGGTACTCTGCGCACGGACCATTCGGCCGACCCCCTCAAGGCGGATCCCCGCTATCCAGAACTCCTGAGGCGAGTCGGCCTGGAGTAAGCCGCGTCATGCTGGTCGCCTGACCCGCCGGATTGTATCTTTCTAGCTGCATCCGCAGTTGCCTTACGCTCCTCCCTCCGTGGGTTTCTGTGCATCGCGCGTATTGGTGCGGACACCTGACACGGAGCCTCGTCATGGCACGGAAGAAGACTCTCAGCATTAGCGGTCGCGCCCCCTGTGTTACGCTTGCATTCCTCGTTTGCATCGGTTGCGGAGATGACAACGGACCGGAGGACGACCAGACGGGGACCACCCTCCAGGGGACCGTCATCTCGTTCCAGGCCCAGATCGTTGGCGGCGGGTTCGGACTGGCCTCCACGGAGGGCGTGACGGTCGCGATCGGATCGAAGTCCACCGAGACGGACGTCAACGGCGACTACCTTTTGCGGGACTTCCCGGTCGGCACTCAGAACGTCCTGTTCTCGAGGGATGGCGGAAGCGGCACCTACGTGCTCACCGGCATCGAGCGGGGAGGCGCCTTCCTGCTCGACCAGGTCGTGGTCAACGGCGGCCAGGTCTCCTCGCAGCACACGGGAACATGGGTAGGAACTGGCGGATCCACGGATCCCAGCAGCCAGGGGCAGGTCGCTCTCACCATGATCATCGCGCAGAACGGCAACGCTCTGACCGGTACTGCCAGCATTGCTTCGCCTGACAACACGTCCTGGAACATCACGGGCACGGAGACCGGGCATGCGGTGGAAGGAACTCTGACGGTCACCAGCACGAACAGCAGTTGCGCTGCCAACGGCGATTTCGAGGGCGCCTTCGCAGCCGACACCTTGAGCGGGACGTTCATCGAAGTCGACCCGCCTGCTGGGTGCGGCGCGCCGGAGCCCGGGATCTTCACGGTGGTGAAGCAGTAGGGGCTGGCGCTCGAGGTCGAAAACTGTAGCCGATCGACCACGATGTGTTAGCATCGCGAAGCGGTCCGCGAGTCGCCGTACGACTCAACATGTGGAAGCACAATAACTTGCGGCGCGCCAGCTTCTGGAACATGTCTTGCAACGTATTCCGTGGATCTACGCCCAGGATTCGCGGGTGCAGGCCATACTCCGGACTGGAGACGGAAAATGCGACGGATTCTGTGCATACTCGCCGCTGTGGTGGCGCTCGGTGCGTGCGACTCGAACGGGCCGGACGGCCCCGGGAGCATGTCGATTCTGCTGACGGACGCGCCAGGCGACGTCGAGCAGGCCGTGGTCACGATCGAGCGCATAGAACTCGTGGGAGGATCCGGGGGACCTCACGTCCTGCGTGATACCCCGTGGACGGGTGAGCTGACGGAACTCACGAACGAGTTCGTCACGCTCGTCGACGGCGCCATCATTCCCCAGGGCAACTATTCGCAGCTCCGCATCGTGATCTCGGAGGCCTGCATCGCCGTGGAGGATGCTGAAGGAGCGTACGAGGTGTACGCCTCGAACGAATCGATCGCAGTCGAGTGTGAAGGCACTCTCACAGGCGATCTCCAGATGCCGAGCTTCGAACAGACGGGCATCAAGGTGATCTTCCAGGGCGCGATCGAGGTGGGGGGCGATCAGACGATCCTTCTCATCGATTTCGACGTGGAGGAGAGCTTCGGGAAGCTGGCGGGGGGCTCGGGCCAATGGGTAATGGATCCGACGATCCACGGGATCGAGATCACCTTCTCTGCGAGCGTGAACCTCACGGTAGACCTCGCGACCGGCGTGGCTCTGGCCGACCCGCCCACGTTCGTGGACTTCACGGCATCGCTGGACGGAGAAGAACTGGCGCTCGAGGCGGACGGCACGGCCTCGTTCCTGTACGTCGTGCCCGGCGACTACCAGCTCGATCTCATTCCGCCGGCCGGCTGGACCATCACGACCACTCCCACCCTCCCGCTCGACCTGACGGTCTGGTCCGGGGAGGCCAAGGACGTGACGGTGACACTGGAGAGCCTGACCGAGTAGAACGCCTGCACGGGCAGCCGCTACCTGGCGGCTGCCCGCAGTTCCTCGATGAACCCCGCTTCCACCCAGTAGTTGTCTCCGCCCGCGTTGAAGAACAGGGCAGATCCGTCGGGTGACACGATTGGACAGATTCCGGCGACCGAGTTGATCCGCTCGCCGAGGTTCAGCGGTTCCGTCCAGCCGCCCGCCTCGTCCCGGAAGCTGATCCACAGGTCCGCGAAGCCGTGGTTCTCCGAGTGTCCGAACCGGGTGAACAACAGGTAGCTGCCATCGGGAGCGATGAATGGCATCGCCTCGTCCGAGTCGCTGTTGATGGGGGCGCCGAGGTTCTCCGGCTCCAGGTAGCGGCCCTCGACGAGTCGCGACAGGTAGATATCACCGCGGCTCGGGACGTAGAGGCTGCCGTCGGGCCCGACTGAGAACTGCCAGTGCAGGTCCACGGTGTTGGGGCCACCCACGACGAACTCGGGCTCAGACCATCCGGTTTCCGTGCGGGTGACGAACCAGATGCGCTCTTCGCCGCCTTCCTCCTGCCCCGGCGCCGAGCGGCCCGAGAGGAAGTACAACCGGGTCCCACCGGGCATGAAGATCGGCACATCGTCTCCCCAACCCAGACGGGTGAACGAGACCGGTGCGGGCTCCGTCCAGCGGCCGTCCACGAGCCGGGCCGTGAGGATCAGACCCTGCGAGTAGCCGGTCTCCTGCGTGGCGATCTGCGAGGACCAGTAGGCCTCCGTCATATCCGGGGAGAAGGCGATCGTCCCGTGCTGGAACCGGTGCGTGGAAACGATGTCCGCCGCAAAGATCGCCGGCGCGGCTCCAGGCCGCGGAACTTCCTGTCCCAGGTACCCCCCGGCGAGCTCCGGGTATCGGCGGGCCTCAGTGCTTCCACCGGCATCGGCGAGGTAGCGAGCCAACTCCTCCCGCTCCACCCAAACCGCCGTGTTGAGGGCCGTCTCCCCGCTCAGGCTGCGAGCGTCGATATCCGCACCGTTCTCGAGGAGCAGCGCCGCGATGTCTTCCCGGCCCATCTCGGCGGCATAGTGGAGGGGCGTTCGCCCGTACCGGTCGCGTTCGTTCGGATCGAAGCTCTCGCCGAGAAGCCGTGCGGCGACCGGCACCGAGCCTCCCTGGCTGGCGGAGTGCAGCAGTGAGCCTCCGTTCTCGTTCCGGAGCGTGAGGTCCACGCCGGCGTCGAGGCAGAGATCGAACAGGCGCTCGAGTCCCTTCTCGGCCGCGAACATCGCCAGGTATCGCGCCTGCGTGCTGCCTGCCGGGGGAAGTTCGGCGCCTTCGTCGAGCAGGAGGTCCACGAGGTCGCCGAAGCCGCGCCATGCCGCCAAGTCGAGCGGAGACTCTCCGCCTTCGTCCCGCAGGTTGACTTCGGCCCCCCCCGCGATCAGCAGGCCCGCCATTTCGACGTTCCCGGTCTCGCGGGCCACGATCAGGAGGGGCGTGCGCCCCCAGTTGTTCCGGATCTCGATGCCGGCGCCGCGATCGATCATGAGCTGGCCGGCCGCGAGCCGACTGCGCCAGGCGGCGGCGTGCAGCGGTGTCTCACCGTCTTCGTCCCGGGCGTCGATATCCGCCCCGGAGTCGAGGAGAAAGACCACGACCTCTTCCTGTCCGTACAGAGCGGCGACGTGCAGCGGAGTGCGGTCGCTCTCGTCGGTGGACCGGACCAGGGCGGTGTCTTCCGCGACGAGCGCGCTCACGGTCTCCAGGTCTCCTGCCCGGGACGCGTCGAACACGGACTGCCCGTGAAGCGACGGGGCGGTGCAGAGCGAAACGAACAGCGCGAGACAGACGAGCATCGCTCCGAGGATCGCGCTCCGGTCGACGGCCGAGTTGATCATCATCCCCCCCCGCGCGGCGGGGAGCCGCGCCTGTGGCCTCACCAGCATGTACGGAACGTCTTCGGTGGACCGGAAGGGGGACCGGTCTCCAGCGCATGTCGCGGTGGCTACTTCCCGGCGGCCCCTCGCTCGGCCAGGAACGTCCGGCACTCGATTTCCTCGAGCGTCCGCGACTCGTCGGTCTGGATCACGAAGTCGCCCCACTCTCCCTCGGGGGCCGGCTCGAACGTGTCGACGTCCGTCACGGGCTGCAGGACGACTATCATCCGGCGCGTGCCCGGCCGGTACGCCTCCAGGTGCTCCGGCGTGCCGGTGCCGCGCTCGACGTGGAACCCGCCGACCATGTGGAGCACCAGCGCATCCGGCTGCTCCGCCAGGTACTCCGAGATCCAGTAGGCCATGGTAGCGTCCCACAATACCTGGCTGTGGAGCTGATTTCCCATGTTGCCGTGGGAGCCCGCCGGCGCGCGGGCCTTCACCTCTTCGCCGCCCTCTTCGGAAAGCTCTTCAACCGGAATCCCGCACTTCATTCCCTCTTCCTGCATCACCTCTGTGATGATCTGGATCCACTGGCTCCGGTAGGCGTCCGACGGCTGTCCGTAGGGCAGGGGAGCGAGGCTCGCCAGGGCTGCGGGACTCAGGGCTTCGAGGGACTCCCGCCCGTCGCGGGTGACGCGATTCGCGTAGCGGCGAGGGGCGTTCGCCGCGATCACCGCGACATCGTTTTCCTTCGAGAACTCGATCATCGGCCGGTAGTCGGTCTCGTACCGGGGCCACGGTCGGCTGTCCGTGCGGAACGCCTTCTCGGTGATCAGGCCGGCGAGGTACTCGTCGACGATTGGCTGCGTGTCGCTCTGAAAGAACTCCAGCGACAACGCCACAGGCCTGGGGGCGCCGTCGTTCGACCCCGCGGCCCCGTAGGCCTCGTACGCCCTCTCGAGCAACTCGGCTTCTAGCATGTGGCCGGTCGGGTCGTCGTGCGCCTCGCCGACGAACACGACCTCGTAGTCGGCCATGGCGGCCACGATGTCGTCGATCGATGCGGCCTCTCCAGCCCCGGTGAATACCCGGTACTCGCCCGCCACGTAGGAACTGTCTCCCACTCCCGGTGACGAATCCTGGGCCTGTGCGGGAATAGCGAACATCAGGATGAGCGTCAGCACCGCTGGCATCTTCACTTCACGCATGGTGGCTAAGGCCTCTCGCAGCCCGATGATGTGAAATCCGTCTCCGCTTCCCGGACTTCTCGGGCCACCGCTTCATCCCGGTAGGCCTCGCTCTCGGAGCGCTCGCCGCGGCCGCGCGCGATCGCACCGCTGTAGGCGATCCAGGCCGCGTCGACTGCGACATAGGCCTCTCGAAGGGGTCCGCACGCGAGGCGTCGGTCGGCAAACATGTTCGAGACCGCGCTATATCGGCCGACCGTCGCTCGTACTTCACGTCCAAGCGGCGCGAGCGGGTCGCTATCGTCGAACGCCTCGAGCCCGGGGGCTGGTTCGGTGTCGGGCATGACGAATCCGGCCAGGGCGGTGGCGATGTCCGGCAGGTCTTCGGTCGCGGTAAGACTGCCGCCCGGGAGCGGCCAGGCGCCGACGATGATGGAACCGACCGCGACCAGCACCAGGAGACTCTCGATTGCGCCGTTCCAGTACGGTGACCGCTGGCGCTTCTCTGCCTGAGGGTCCGGCACCGGAGAGGTCTCGGTCTCGGCCGAGCCCGCCGGTTCGGGTCGGGGCACCACTTCCTGAAGGGGCGGCGGTGCGGGTCGCGGCCTGAGGTTCGGAGCGGGGTCCACCGATTGCACGACCGCTGGCTCCGCTACCACGACCTCTTCGGCCGGCTCTGGCTCCGGTTCGTCCACCGGCGCGGTCGGCTCGGGCTCGATCCGCTCAGGCTCAGTCGCGGGCT
>CAYWLF010000070.1:0-10110 GCA_964458875.1 uncultured Gemmatimonadota bacterium | reverse complement strand
CCCAGGCGACCCTCGGCCGGGGCGATTTCCATTCCGCCAGTCTGTTTGTTCATGTTGCTAATCCGCTTGAAGTAATCGACATTAACTAGCTTACCTATCCAACTTACGACGTAACCATTCCGGCATCTTGAAGACCGCGTTTCCCACCGCGATTCCTTCCGGGCGCGTATTCAGATACACCCACAGGATGCGTTGGAGGACCGTCAGGTTGGTGAGGATGGCCAGTCCCCAGAGCACGACCCGAAGGACGGCCCCGTTGCCCTGTTCTCCAAACAGAAGGGCAGCGGCGCCGATCAGGATCACGCGCTCTGCGCGCTGCATGATGCCTACGGTGCAGTCGATCCCAAGCGCCTCGGCCCTGGCCCGCGTATAGCTGATCATCAGCGAGCCGGCCATCGCCAGGATCACGACGTAGATCATGACCACGTCGTTGGGCTCGACCCGATAGTCGTTGTACAGGGAGAGCAGTCCGATGTAGACGATGATCTCGGACAATCGATCCAAAGTCGAGTCGTAGAACGCCCCGAACGGCGAAGCGAGGCCGGTCCGGCGAGCCACCGTCCCATCGAACAGGTCGAAGATGCCTCCCAGCAGGATCAAGGCTCCGGCTGTCCTGACTTCGTGCTGGTGGAAGAAGTACCCCGACGAGCACGTGATGAGAAACCCGAGTGTGCTCAGGGTGTTGGGGTGGACTCGGGCCCGGACCATCGAGTTGATGACCGGATCGACCGCTGTCCGCAGCCCCTTCTCCAGCGCGGCCCGGATCGCCGTCATGACGGTAGGATGATCCGCGACTGCTCGCCGGTCTTGACGCCCTCTGCGATCGAGTGGTTCACCTTCTCCATCAATTTGTCGAAGTTGGCCTGGGCAGAGATCAGGGACTGGTACCGCGTGCTCGTCTGCATCTCCTCGCTCAACCTGCCGAGATCCGCACGCAAGTCCTCGGGTGGCTCCTCTTCTCTCTCCAGGAACCCGATCAACTTCTCCTGGAGCTCGCGGATTCCATCCAACCGGGCCCTGGCCTCTTCGTCACCGTCGATTTCCCGCATCGCGGAGCGCAGATAGGCGTACTCTGGCGTTTGCGAAATCAGCCGCCCCACCTCCGACGCTCGCTCGAATATCCCGTCCCGATCGGACATTTCCATCCCATTCTCGCTGTTCTGAAGACACGTCTCCTTGAACGGCGCACCGTTTGCGCCTCAAGTTTTGCAACATAACGGTGACACGGGCGGCTCGCGACAGACTTCTGCCCTCGACGGCGCCCCTCCCATCAGACCAGGGCGATCACGAACCTCGATCGTCCTGCAAGGTCCGGCTCGATGCGAACGTGGTTCCAGGACCCGTCGCCTTCCAGCAACCGCCGCACCCGCTCCCCCTGGTCAGAACCTACCTCCAGGAACAGGCCTCCACCGGATCGGACGTGTGACGGCGCCCCCGCGGCAATCTCTCGGATCACGTCCAGGCCATCGAGTCCGCCTGCCAGGGCCGGTCGCGGATCATAGTCTCGGACCTCCGTCGGCAGAGTGGCGATTGCCGCGTCCTCGATGTAGGGGGGATTGGATACGATCACGTCGAAGACCTCCTCCCGAGCCACCGACTCCCAGGGTGACCCCTCCGTCTTCCGGAATTCGATCCGTTCCTCAAGGCCCAGCTTCGCCGCGTTCTCCGCCGCCTGTTCCAGGGCAGTCTGCGAGACATCGATTGCCACGGCGCGGCGTGCGAGACCCTCCTGGAGGAGAGAAAGGGCGATGGCCCCGCTGCCCGTTCCGATGTCCAGCGCCACCCGCAACGGTGACTCCGCACTCGTGTCCGGTCGATTCACCCTCCGCACACCGCCAGAGGATACGACGCCGCCGACCCAATCCACGACCTGCTGGACCAGCTCCTCCGTCTCGGGTCGCGGCACCAGGGCACGACCATCACACACCAATACGAGGTCGCGAAACGCGACCGTCCCCTCTATGTGTTGCAGGGGGATCCCGGAAAGGCGGCCGCGCGAGATCGCGGCCATTCGACCGGCTTCCTGCGGTCCGACCACGAGATGTGAGTGCAGCAACAGGTCGGTGCGTGTCAGGCCCAGGACATGAGCGACCAGGCGCTCGGCCTCGTTGCGTGCCCCGGGAACGCCGCCGGCTTCCAGCTCGGCCGCGAGCCCTTCGATGACCTCTCGTCGGCTGGGTCCCGGAAGCCTGCGAGTGGGTCCCAAATCCTCCGGGGCGCCGTCGTGGCTCACCCCGAATCTGCTTCGTGCATGCGCTCTTCGAGCCCCGCCGCACGCAGAGCCTCGACGACCTCGTCCAGGTCACCCCCGAGAACGGCTTCGAGTCGATGCAGCGTCAGGTTGATGCGGTGATCGGTCACGCGATTCTGAGAGAAATTGTAGGTGCGGATCTTCGCCGACCGATCGCCCGTGCCGACGTGGGCCCTGCGCTCACGAGACCGTTCGGCCTCCTGTTCGGCCACGACACGATCCAGCAGCCGACTGCGCAGCACCTTCATCGCCTTGGCCTTGTTCTTGTGCTGGGATTTCTCGTCCTGGCAGGACACGACCAGGCCCGTCGGCACGTGAGTAATCCGCACCGCCGAGTCGGTGGTGTTCACCGACTGTCCTCCGGGTCCGGAGGAGCGGAATACGTCTATCTTCAGGTCTCCGGGATCGATCTCTACATCCACCTCATCGGCTTCCGGGAGTACGGCCACGCTCGCCGCGGAGGTATGAATGCGGCCGGAACTCTCGGTAACCGGTACGCGCTGGACCCGATGAACACCTGATTCGTAACGCAGGGCACCGTACGCGTCCCGTCCCCGTACGAGGAAGATGATCTCCTTGAGGCCGCCCAACGTGCCCTCGTTGGAGGAGAGCACTTCGATGACCCAACCTCGAGCGTCCGCATAACGGTCGTACATGCGGTACAGGTCAGCCGCGAACAGACCCGCCTCGTCTCCCCCCGTGCCGGCTCGGATTTCGACCACCGCCGGCCGGTCATCCAGGGGATCGCGCGGGACCAGGAGGGCCCGGAGCCGCTCCTCGACCCCCTCCAGCTCCTCCGAGAGCGACTCCGCTTCGAGCCGGGCCATGGTCGCGAGTTCAGGTTCGCTGGAGTCCACCAACTCCCGGGCCTGGGCGAGATCGTCCAGCATCTTGAGGTATTCTCTGCCCGCATCGGCAAGCGGGGTCAGGTCGGAATGCTGCTGAGCGACCCCACGGAGGAGAGCCGGATCCGCCAGAACGGTCGGATCGGCGAGCTGCTCCGCGAGCGATTCGTAGGTCTCCAGGACCGCGGCGACGCGACTGGCGTATTTCGGGGCGTCGGCCATGTTCAAAGAAGAGGGGCTGTGGGGTGGCCCAAGGGCGCCCTTGGGACGCCCTGAGGCGTCACTCGGCCGCGGTGTCGGCCTTCTCGGCCTCCGCGTCTACATCCGCTTGAGTCTGGGCCTCTACTGCCGCCTCGGTCTCCGCCTCCGCCTCGACGGACGCCTCGATCTCTACCGGGGCCTCGGCCACGGCCACGACTACCGCCGCCTCTTCCTGGCCCTCATCGGACTCAGCCTCGTCTGCCGAGCCGTACTTGCGGCGGAAGCGCTCGACGCGTCCTGCCGTATCGACGAGCTTCTGGCGACCGGTGAAGAACGGATGGCAGTGAGAACAGATCTCAACGTGCAGCTCGTCCACGGTCGAGAAGGTCTCCGACACACGTCCGCACGCACACGTGATCTTGGTCGGCTTGTATTCCGGATGAATCCCTGGCTTCATCTTGCGCTCCAACTGAGTAACTGCCTCCAGTACGCACCCCGCGATCCGCCGCAGGATGCAAAGCATGATAAAATGGATCGAAAACCGCGATTCGTCAACCGGGCGTTGCCAGCCGCCAACCCCTGCGCAACCTTCCCGGCGAGCCGGTGTAAGCGTGATCGACGTCAGCTCCCATGCACGAGGAAACGAGACCGATGCGTTCGCCTACATTCGATCGGAAGTCGCTTGCCTTAGCCGCGGCCGCGCTGCTGCTCACCGCCTGCGGAGATGACGAATCGACGGGGCCGGAGTTTGGTGACCTTGAGTTCGCGCCAGCCTCCCCGGTGGCTATCGGCGCCGCGCGTGAGGTGGACCTCGAGTTGTTCAACACCTCGAACGAGGCGTTGGGGCCCCTGGTAATTGGACAAGGCGGGATTCCTCTCAGTTTTCCGCCCGAGTTCACCTGTCCTGGCCTGGACGTCGTGATCGCGCCGAGTCAGCTGCCGTCCATTGCCGCCGGGGGATCGGCCGAGGTCACCGTGAGCTTCAGCTTCGCCGACCTCACCGAAGAAGAGTGTCCGCTGGCGACCTACGAGGTGGACATCAACGCGGCTCTCGGCGAGACGGTGCTGGGGTCGTCGCAGATACGACTGGACCACATCGAGCTCGAGTAGAGGACGCCTGCCTCTCGGCGTACTCAGCGAAACTCAGGGGCTGTGGCCTCAGCAAATCCGCGGAAGCTGATCTCCCGGCAACATATCCACCACCCTGCTCGGGCCAAGGCCGGTGCGCAGGAGAACCAGGCCCGGACGCTCCGCCGTGACCGTCCCGATCCGGACCGCCGACGCACCAATCGGGTGGGAGTGCAGGGCTTGGAGCGCACTCATGGCTTCCTCCTGGGCCACGATCGCGACCAGGATTCCCTCGTTGGCCACGTAGAGGGGGTCCAGCCCCAGCATCTCGCACGCCGCGCGAACGGGCCCCGGAACCGGGAGACTACCTTCCTCCAGGCGAATTCCGACGCCTGACGAGGCCGCGATCTCGTTCAAAGCGCTGGCCACTCCGCCGCGCGTCGGGTCTCGAAGACTTCGAATCGCCGGGCCACACGCGGCACTCAAGGCCTGCACGAGCGGCACGAGACACGCGGTGTCGCTTCGCACTTCGACTTCGAATCGCAGGTCCTCTCGGGCCGCCATGATGGCTACGCCGTGCCGGCCGATCGGGCCGGAGACGATGACGGCATCGCCGTCCCGTGCCCGCGTCGGTCCCGGACGGAAGTCAGGATCCAGCTGGCCGATGCCGGTCGTGTTGATGAACATGCCGTCCGCCTTGCCCCGCTCGACCACCTTGGTGTCGCCGGTGACGACGATCACCCCCGCCTCCCGTGCCGACTCCTTCATCGTGTCCAGCACCCGGTCTAGCAGGTCCAGGGGTAACCCCTCCTCCAGGATGAAACCCGCCGTGAGGTAGAGCGGCTCCGCACCCATCATGGCTAGGTCGTTGACCGTTCCGTGCACCGCCAGGTGACCTATGTTTCCGCCCGGAAACTCCAGGGGGCTCACGACGAAGCTATCCGTCGATACCGCAATCTCGTCACCGGGAACGTTTACCACCGCGGCATCTCCCAGTTCTTCGAGAACGTCGTTGCCGAACCGGGGAAGAAACCGCTCCCGCAGCAGGGCCGCGCTCAATTTGCCGCCCGAGCCGTGGCCCAGCAGGACCCGGTCCGCTTCGCCAGCCGGCACTGGACAGGTCAGCCCGGCGGATGCGATTCGTGAGACTCCGTCGGCCGGCTCCTGGACGGGTGCGCCGCCAGCCTTCGTCACGCGGGTTCTCCCGCCTCTTCCGGCTGGAACCGGGCGTAGTTGTAGTACGCGGCGCAGGCCCCCTCGGACGACACCATCGGAGCGCCCAGCGGCCTCTCCGGCGTGCAGGCCACTCCGAACTCGGGGCACTCGAAGGGTTTGATGCGTCCACGCAGCACATCGCCCGCCATGCACTCTTCCGGCTCGGAGGTTCGTATCGAACCGAGATCGAACTTCTTCTCCGCATCGAACTGGCTGAATTCCTCACGTAGACCGAGGCCGCTCGAGGGAATCTCGCCGATCCCTCTCCATGCCCTGTCCACAAGCTGGAACACCCTGGCCACGAGCTCCTGCGCGGGTTCGTTACCCGAGCGCCGCACAGACCGCGCGTACTGGTTCTCCACCTCCGCCCTGCCCTCCTCGAGCTGCCGGACCGCCATGTATATCCCTTCCAGGATATCGACCGGCTCGAATCCCGTGACCACGATGGGTACCGTGTATTCATCGGCCAGCGGCTCGTACTCCCTCCACCCCATGACCGTGCATACGTGCCCCGCGGCGAGGAACGCCTCGACCCTGTTGTCGGGGGCGTCGAGAATCGCCCGGATCGCGGGCGGCACGGTGACGTGAGACACCAGCACACTGAAGTTCGTGACTCCGAGTTCGCGGGCCCGCCACACCGACATCGCGTTGGCCGGAGCCGTCGTCTCGAAGCCTACGGCGAAGAAGACGACCTCACGGTCCGGGTGGGCCCGGGCGATCTCGAGTGCGTCCAGCGGGGAGTACACGACCCTCACCTCTCCACCGCGCGCCCGGATCTGAAGCAGATCGGCGTCACTGCCCGGGACGCGAAGCATGTCCCCGAAGGACGCGAAGATCACCTCGGGACGCGAGGCCAGGTGCAGGGCTCGGTCGATCTGCTCCAGCGGCGTGACGCATACCGGACAGCCCGGGCCGTGGATCATGTCCACCGCGTCCTTCAAGAGCTCCTGCAGGCCCTGCCGAACGATGGTATGTGTCTGCCCGCCGCACACTTCCATGAGCACCCTGGGTCGTGTCGCGGTTCCCAGGATCCTGTCCACCAGCGATCGGGCCAGGACCGGGTCCCGGTACTCGCTCAGGTACTTCACGACTGGCCCTCCGGCCGCGGGATGTCCGAGGTGCCCGAGGCGTCCCGCGATGGATCGCGGTCGGATTCGAGTCCGGACAGACTCTTCTCCGCCACTTCCTTCATCCACTCCAGCTCATCGAGCTCGCTGATTTCCTCGAGCAGCTTGAATGTCCGCCGGGCTTCCTCTTCGTCGACTTTCGAGATCGCGAAACCGACATGCACGATCACGTAGTCACCGGTTTTCACTTCATCAGCGACGTACGCGAGACACACTTCCCTCCTCACGCCACCGAAGTCCACCATCCCCATCTGCAAGCCCTCGCTGCCGTACATCTCCGTGAGCTTGCCGGGAATTCCGAGACACATGGGCTTATCTCCCCTGCTCGTCTGCTAGTAGGGCGGCCGCCACCACCGCCTGGCCGTAGCTGATGCCTCCGTCGTTCGGTCCGAGCAACTCCGGGAGGAGCACGTCGAGACCGCGACTCACGAGTCCCTCACCAACGATCGCTAGAAGCAGCGAATTCTGGAAGACGCCGCCTCCGAGCGCCACGTGGGCGATCGAATGGTCCTCGCACGCCGACGCCGCGAGTTCGACCGTGGTATCTCCCACGGACAGGTGAAACGCTGCCGCCAGAAGGCCCGCATCCTCGCCCGCCGCCGCCCGGTCCGCGAGCTCGGCGAGAAGCGGCACGGGATCCATCACCGCAGGATCCCCCGGCGATCGGTCAACTGGCATTGTGATCCGTGGCAGCCGCGCCCGAACTGACGCCGAACCGATCGACTCCGCCGGATCGCCGCCGACTCCCGGGGAGCCCGACACGAAGCGGCGTGCGAGCGCTTCGAGTTCCATCGCGGCCTGACCCTCGTACGATGACCCGCGCCTGACCCCGAGAACGGCCGCGGCCGCGTCGAACAGGCGACCCATCGACGAGGCAAGGGGGGCGTTGACGCCTTTCTCGATCTGCACCCCTACAATCCTGCGCTCCTCATCCGGAACGTCCCGACAGGCGATCCCGAAGGACTCTGCCAGGTCCGGCTCGAGGGACGCATACCCCGCCGCCACCCGCCACGGTCTTCGCGCCGCCAGGTCACCGCCCGGCATCGGAGCGTACCGAAGTCGGGCCAGGCGTCGATAGCCCTTGAGGTCGGCCAGGATGATCTCGGCGCCCCAGGTGTGACCGTCGTCGCCATATCCGGTGCCATCGAAGGCCACCCCGATGACCGGATCGACCACTCCGTGTTCGCCGGCCACGGCCGCGATGTGCGCGTGGTGGTGCTGGACGTCGACTACCCGAGGCACGCCCACTTCGTCGGCGATCCGCGACGACAGGTAACCGGGATGGAGATCTCGGGCCACCACCTCGGGTTCGATGCGGAAGAGCGCCGTGAATCTCCGGAGGGCCTCCCGGTAGTGATCCAGGGTCTCGACGTTCTCCAGGTCGCCCACGTGCTGGCTGACGTAGGCGGCGTCTTCCACCACCAGGCTGAACGTGTTCTTGAGGTGCGGCCCCACCGCGAGGAGTGGCCGGGGCGAGGCGATGGGGAGAGGTACCGGCAGGGGCGCATAACCGCGTGCACGGCGCAAGAAGAACGGGGCCCCGCCTACCACCCGCACCACTGAGTCGTCGTACCGCGCCACGATATCCCGGTCGTGCATGAGGAATGCGTCCGCCACATCCGCGAGCTTGCGACTGGCCTCGGCGTTCGCCGTGCAGATCGGGAGATCGCTGAGGTTTCCGCTCGTCATGACGAGGGCTCGGCCGACCAGGTCGAGTAGCAGGAGGTGAAGAGGCGTGTACGCGAGCATGACGCCGACCGTATCCAACCCCGGCGACACCGAAGGGGCGAGCCCGGAGTCGTGACGGGAGCGCAGCAGGACGATGGGCCGCTCCGAACCCGTGAGGACCTCCCGCTCGGCAGGTTCCAGGTGGCAGAGAGCGGCGGCCTCTTCTACGTCCTTCACCATGACGGCAAGCGGCTTCTCGTCACGCGCCTTGCGGGCCCTAAGTCGCGCCACGGCGAATTCGCTAGTTGCGTCGCACGCGAGGTGATAGCCGCCCAGCCCTCGGATCGCGACCACTTCGCCGGCACCCAACATCCCGGACGCGGCCTCGATCGCGCCGGCTCCGTCAGCCAGAGGGGCGCCGTCTTGCCCGGTGAGCCAGACTCGCGGACCGCATTCCGCGCAGCTGTTCGTCTCCGAATGGAAGCGGCGATCTTCGGGATCGGTATACTCGCGCTGGCATGTCGGGCATTGCGGGAAGGCTCGCATCGCCGTCCGAATCCGGTCGTAGGGCATCGTCTCGATCAGCGTGTAGCGTGGGCCGCAATCGGTGCACGTGATGAACGGATACCTGAATCGGCGATCGGCGGGATCGAACAACTCACTCGTGCACGCGGGGCACGTGGCCACATCCGGCGACACGGGAAGACGACCCTCGGTGGCGCGGCTCTCGAGCACACGGAATCCGGTGACACCCCGGGGAGATACCACCTCGGCCTCCAGCCCGTCGATGCGAGCCAGGACGGGCGCCTCGGCGGAGAGGGCCCGGGTGAACGCCTCGAGGGCGTGGGCCGGCCCTTCCACCTCCACGTACACCTCTCCCGACTCGTTGCGTGTCCAGCCCGCGAGCCCATACCGGGCGGCGAGTCGATGCAGGAAGGGCCGGAAGCCGACTCCCTGTACGACCCCTGTCACACGCAGCCGGCGCGCCTGCAGAGTGGGATCTCCAGCATCCGACGCCCCGGGTGCCGCGCACGCCCCATCGGGTGTGGGCGCTGGTCTCAACCCGTGTCTCCCTGGCCGACTCCCGACACCTCCGCGAGGAAGTCGTACCAGTCTTCCATTCCCTCTCCCGTCAGGGCGGACGTATGGAAGAACCTGAGGTCCGGATTGACCTCACGAGCGCACGCCACGGCCCGGTCCATGTCGAACGGGAGGTACGGCAGGAGATCGATCTTGTTGATCACGCAGTAGTCGGATTGCTCGAACATCTTCGGGTACTTGAGCGGCTTGTCCTCCCCCTCGGGGACGGAGAAAATCACGACTTTCGCGTCCTCACCCAAGTCCCACGAGGCCGGACATACCAGGTTGCCCACGTTCTCCACGAACAACAGGTCGGTATCGTCGAGATCGATCTCGTCCAAGGCCGTGGAGATCTGGCGGGAGTCCATGTGGCAGGCGCCCCCCGTTACCACGGCCTGTACGAGGCGGTCGGTTCGCGCGGCCAGGCGGTCTGCGTCATTCTGCGTTTGTACGTCTCCGGTGACGACCGCCATTCGAATTCGGTCTCCCAGCGCGTCGAGAGTCCCCTCGAGCAGGCTGGTCTTACCCGAGCCAGGAGACGACACCAGGTTCAGCGACCGCACCCCGTGAGTGTGCAGGCGGGCCCTGACCCGTGCGGCAAGCTCGTCGTTCTTCGCCATGACCTTCTCGCGGACGTCGATCCTACGAACCGCCA
>CAYWLF010000069.1:8456-10373 GCA_964458875.1 uncultured Gemmatimonadota bacterium | reverse complement strand
GATCTCCTCCGACGGCTCGCCGTGGACGAGCGTGATGCTCGGCACGGTCGCCGTGTGCTCTTTGTGCCGGCCGGCGCTCGCGACGATCTTGTAGGTGCCGGGCTGCTTCTCGGCCGTCGGGTCGGACGGGCGCCAGTGGAACGGCATGAGCGAGCCCGCGCCGCCCTCGAACCGTATTTGGAGACCGATGACGCCGACGCGGCCGTGCACCTGCAGCGACTGCTCGGGGACACCCACGTGGCGGACGGCACCTACCAGGACGCCCTGGACGCCTTCGCGGCCGCCGCCGAGCGCGCCCGCGCCGCGAACCGCGATGACCTGCTGATGCAGCCGCTCATGGAACTGGCTCAGCTGGCCACGTTCATGGGCGAGCACGAACTGGCGGACGCGGCGTACCTCGAGGCCGACGAGATGGATCCGTTGCTCGGAAACGTCCTGTTCGGCCTGCTGGTGAACAGCGGCGAGGCCGGCCGCATCGATGACATGCTCGTGGCACGCGATACGGCGCTGGCCCGGTTCTCGGCGCTGCCACCGATCGCCCAGGGACAGGCGGAGCAGGTCACGCTGCTGGTCGACGCGCTCGTGGCTTGGTATAGCGGAGACGCCCAGGCTGCCGTCCAGCTGTTCGACGAGGTGCGAGAGCTGGCCGCTGTTCCGCGGCCGGCGCTCATCGGCGCGCCGGGTCAGGAGGCGCTGGCCCTGATCGAAGCCGGGAGGGCGAGGGAAGCCCTGCCCATGGCGGAGGTCATGGAGAGAAACGGTGTGAACGAGAACCGGTTTGACCCGGGCCAGTGGCATGCGTCCCTGTACATTCGCGGGCGTGCGCACGAGGCGCTGGGTGCGACGGATGAAGCGATCGAGAGCTACGAGGAACTGCTCGGATTGATCGGCGACTCCGCCCGGCAGATCTCGTTCTGGGGGGACGCGCCAGACCGACTGGTTGCGCTGCGGGGCGGCCCGGAGTCCGAGGCATCCGACTGAACGTTCGGCTCCCTCCGGGTGTCATCCAAAACTTGACGGATAGCCATGCCGGCCGGCGATGCTTCGACGTTCCGGACGGCTTGAGTTTTCAGCGATGCCCTGCGCGGCCGGGCGAAGCCGCCGAGGACACGTGCATATCAAGACTGCAATTCCGTTAGCCGCGTTCGCCGTGGCGGTGGCCCTCTTCGTCGGAAAGCCGGCAGCGGCCGACGCTGCCACGTCCATCCTGCGCCCGCAGGAAGTCCCGGACGCCGGGGCCCAGGCCGACACGATTCAGGAGTGGACTCCGTGCCGCCGCACCCTGCATTCGTGCGTCAGTAAGACTCTCGGTGCCATGAAGCTCGAACCCGGGGAGGGTATCGACGTGGACGGGCGGCTGGACGAGGGACTCTGGGACCGGGCAGTCTACACCTCCGACTTCACCCAGCGCAGCCCCAACCCGGGTGCGCCACCAACCGAGCGTACCGAATTCGCCTTCGTGTACACCGAAACCGCTCTGTACATCGGGGCGCGCATGTATGCCGAGGACCCCTCGCAGATCCGTGCGATCATGTCCCGGCGGGACGACGGAGGGGACTCCGAACGGCTCATCGTCAACCTCGACAGCTACCAGAGCCGGCGCACCTACTACTCCATCGCCGTCACCGCAGCCGGAAGCCGCCTCGACTGGTACACCGGTGAAGACGCCAACAACTTTCGCGAGCGCGACTACAGCTGGAACCCGGTCTGGAGCGCGGGCGCCGTCATTGACTCGGTCGGGTGGACGGCCGAGCTGCGAATACCATTCTCCCAGCTCCGGTTCAACCAGGGGGACACGTTCGCGTTCGGGGTCAACATCAATCGCTACATCCCGAGCAAGAGCGAGGATATCTATTGGATCGCGGTGCCTCGCGACGAGGCCGGATGGCCGTCGTGGTTCGGCGACCTCGAGGGCCT
>CAYWLF010000069.1:0-8356 GCA_964458875.1 uncultured Gemmatimonadota bacterium | reverse complement strand
GACTACGCGGACTATCCCGACAACACCACGATCCTGGCGGCGGGGAAGGTCACCGGACGAACGCCGGGCGGCTTATCCGTCGGCGCGCTCGGAGCGGTTACCGCTGCGGAGTATGCGAGTACGTATGACAGCGACACCGGGTCCTTCGGCGAGGCTCGGGTTCAGCCTTCCACCGTCTGGGCCGTGGCCAGTCTGAAACAGGAGTTTGGCACGGAGGGCTCCACCGTAGGGATTTCGGGAACCGGCGTCCGCCGCGACCTCGGCTTCCAGGACGCTCTTCAGTACGAGATGAACCGTGAGGCCTACGCGGGGCAGGTGGACTGGAATCTGCGTATCGCGGGCGGCACCTACGAGCTTCGCGGGCTGGCGGCGGGCAGCTACATCGCGGGCACCGCGCAGGCCATTCAGCGGGTACAGGAGTTCAGCTCGCACTACTTCCAACGACCCGACGCGGACTACGTCGACTACGACACGACCCGCACATCGCTGTCGGGTTACCGCGCCCGCCTGCAGTTCGAACGGGAAAGCGCCGTTCACTGGCTGTGGGGCGTCGGCTTCGGTGCGGAATCACCCGGCTTCGACATCAACGATGCCGGACGATTGCGCAAGGCGGACCGGATCGAGGGAGAGGCCCAGCTCACGTACCGGGAAACCCAGCCCGGACCCACGTTTCAGGACTATCGTATCCAGCTGGCTGCGCAGAGCGCGTGGAACTACGGTGGGATCCGGCAGCCCGGCGAGATAGAGCTCGGAGCGCGCTTCACGCTGCTCAGTTTCTGGGGCTTCGGAGCCGAGTTCGACCACCGGCCCAGGGCCGAGAGCGACTTCCTGACACGTGGCGGCCCCAGTATGGGAACCGGCCGAGCGTACGGGGTCAGGGCCGACATGAACAGCGACCGCAGGAAGCTCACCACGTTCCACCTCAGCGGCGGGTACTCGTGGGGCGAGCTGGGCGACTGGGGCTACGAGATCGATGCCAATATCCAGTTCAAGCCCGGCGGGGCGTTCCAGCTCAGTCTATCCCCCAGCTACGTACGCGGGGTTGAATCCCGTCAGTACGTTGACGTGTTCGACGGCGGAAGCGCGGCAACCTACGGGCAGCGGTACGTGTTCGCGTTCATCGATTACAGCGAAGTAAGAGCCCGGCTGAGGGTGAACTACTCCTTCACGCCGGACATCAGCCTGGAGGCCTACGCGGAGCCGTTCGCCGCCTCGGGAACGTACAGCAAGTACGGCGAACTGGAGGCCGCCGGAAGCCGGTACCTGCGGACGTACGGAACGGATGGAACCACGATCGAGGAATCAGAGGGTCCGGCTCCTCGTGAGATCACGGTGACCGACGGAGCCGACACGTTCAGTTTCGATCGCGAGGACTTCAAGACGCTGTCGTTCCGCAGCAACGTGGTGTTCCGGTGGGAGTGGCGCCCCAATTCTACTCTGTACCTGGTGTGGCAGATGGACCGCGGCGACGACGAGGCTTTCACGCGCCCCGATCCGGTTCATCCCGGGGACGCGTGGAACAGCCTGGGACAGCCCGGCCAGAGCTACTTCGCGATCAAGGCCAGCTACTGGCTCCCGATTTGAGCGTCGCGCCTCACCGGTTCGAGCCCGGGCGCCACCGCTTCCGTACTGGCGCCCTGTCCGACGGTCCCCTAGCGTAGCGTCCATGACACCCTGGGTAACGCGGCTCCTGTTCGCCAACGTGGCGCTCTTCTTCGTCTCGGCGGCCGCGCCCTCGCTATACTCCCTGTTCGCCCTGGTGCCCGCATGGGTCGTGAGCCGACCCTGGACCCTGGTCACCTACATGTTCCTGCACGGCGGCCTCTGGCACCTCGCCTTCAACATGCTGGTGCTCTATTTCTTCGGGCCGCGGCTGGAGAGCCGGCTGGGGAGCCGGGTCTTTCTGCAGCTCTACATGTTCAGCGGCGTTGTCGCGGGCCTGGTGTCGGTGATCGTGCCGTTCGTCCTTCCCAGCTTCTCGACGATGACGGCCGTGGTCGGCGCTTCGGGCGCCCTGTACGGCATCCTCCTGGCTTTCGCGCACTATTGGCCGGACGAGCGAATTCTGATCATTCCGATTCCGATCCCGATCAAGATCCGTACGATGGTCATCCTGGCGACGTTGATCGCCGTTGGCGGAATCGCCATGGAAATCGCCGGATCCCAGCAGCGCATCGCGCACCACGCTCACCTGGGCGGATTCCTCGGCGCTTGGCTGTTCATGAAGTGGCGCGAGAAGAACTCCCCGGCCGCGCAGTTCAAGAAGAAGGCGGAGGGCGGTCAGCGGCGCGGCTGGCTGCAGGACCGAGATGCGGCCCAGCGTTGGGCCGCCATCGACCGGGAGTCTCTGCATCCGGTCAACCGGGAAGCGTATGACGAGATCATGGACAAGCTGCGGACGCAGGGACTTCCAAGCCTTACCGAGCGTGAACGCGCCTTCCTGGACCGCTTCAGCCAGACCTGATTACTGCCCTGACATCGGCGCTCGACTTTCTCCGAGCGCCGGACCCATATACGTGCTAATATTCGTCATGGTGACCGGAGGACCGCGCCGGCCGGGCGTTCCCCGCGTTGCCCGGAGGTTAGCGCATGATCGCCTCGATCCAGCCTTCCCTGTTCGAGCGAATGGTGGCGCTGCGGCGTGATCTTCACCGCCATCCCGAACTCAGTTGGCAGGAGCAGCACACCACCGATCGGCTCGTCCAGGAGTTGGACCGCCTCGGCATCGCGCACCGCCGCCCCCTCGACACCGGCCTGATGGCCGAGATCGAAGGACCCCCTAACGTTCCCGCGATCGTCCTTCGAGCTGACATCGACGCCCTCCCCATCCAGGAAGAAACCGGTCTCGATTTCGCCTCCCGGGTGGACGACGTCATGCACGCGTGCGGTCACGATGCCCACGCGGCCATGCTCGTCGGCGCGGCCGAGCTCCTCGCGGCCGGGCCCGATCCACTACCCGCCCCTGTCCGGTTGATCTTCCAACCAGCCGAGGAGTTGGGATCGGGGGCCCAGGCAATGATGGGAGCGGGAGCGCTGGAGGGAGCCGGCGCGATCTTCGGCGGGCACGTCGACGGAGATCTTGCGACCGGCGTGATCGCTGTCGTGGAGGGCACGGTGAACGCGTCCTCGGACACGTTCAGGATTTCGATTCGGGGCCAGCAAGGTCATGCTGCACGACCACACGAGACGGTTGACGCGGTGGTCGTGGGAAGCCTCATCGTCATGGCGGTGCAGACCATCGTGTCGCGCGAAATCAATCCCGCCCATCCGTCGGTGCTGTCGATCGGACGGTTCGAGGCCGGGAGCGCTCCCAACGTGATCGCGGGCACGGCGACTCTCAACGGGACGATCCGAGCCCAGGACCCCGGAGTCAGGGATCATCTTCGCAGATCGCTCGAGCGTGTGTGCGCGTCCGTGGGCCAACTCCACGAGGCCCACATTGACTTCGAGTGGGAAGAAGGCCCGCCTCCGCTGGTGAATCGGGAGCCGATGGTTGGCGTCGCGCGAGCCGCCGCCGAGGCAGCCCTGGGGGGAGAGCACGTCCGCCATGCGGTTCGCGGTGCGAACATGGGAGGCGAGGACTTCTCGTGGTACCTGCAGGAGATCCCGGGTTGCTATGCGAGGCTCGGCGCCCGCCCGCCCGGATCTGCGCCGCAGATGGCTCATTCGAGCCATTTCGTTATCGATGAGGACGTGCTTGCGACGGGCGCGGCGTGGATGGCCGAGGTCGCCCGCCAGGCAGGACGAATGATGGCCGCACGTCAGGCGGACGGCGCCCCGGCCGGGGGCGAGCAGTGATCGCGATCCGGGAGGCCCGGGACGCCGACGTTCAGGGGATCATCGAGATCTACCTGGCCACCTACGGGAAGGAATACGCATACCCGCAGTATTACGAAGAATTCGAGATCAAGAAACTGATCTACTCCGACGAGACGCTCATGCTCGTCGCGGAAGACACCGAACGCGATCTGATCGTCGGAACCGCTTCGGTCATCCTGGAGGTGGGCGCCTACACGGACCTCGTGGGTGAGTTCGGACGCCTGGCCGTGCATCCTGACTATCGGCGGCGCGGCATCGGCACGCAGCTGCTGGAGCAGCGTCTGGCTACGGTCAAGGAAAGGCTCCATGTAGGGATCATCGAAGCCCGGGTAACCCATCCATTCACGCAGGCCATCGCACTGAAACAGGGATTCGCCCCCGTGGGCTTCCTGCCGCTGAAGTATCTGTTCGGAGACACCCGGGAAAACATGGGCCTGCTCGTGCAGTTGTTCGGCCGTGGCCGGGAGCTGCGAAGGAACAACCCACGGATCGTGCCCGAGATCTACCAGGTCGCCGCCACGGCCCTCGAGGCCTGCCGGGTTCCAGTGGATGTGATCGTGGACGAGGACTCGGTCGCCTACCCGTTCGGTCACGGATTCACGGTCCAGGAACTCACGACCGACGGATACTCCCGTCTGTTGCGGATCGAGCGCGGACGGGTGCACAATCGCGAGATCTTCGGCCCGATGCGCCTCCAGTACGGCTACTTCAAGTTGATCTCGCACCACTCGAAGTATCTCGTGGCAAGCGACGGTGGACACATCGTGGGTGCGGTGGGCTTCACACTCGAGCGCCTGGACCGGGTGGTCCGTGTATTCGAGCTCATCTCCCTTCGCGACGAGGTGATCCGATTCCTCCTCTCGGAGCTGGAACAGCGCTGCCAGGCCGAGTGGGATATATCGTACATCGAGTTGGACGTGAGCGCCCACGCCCCCCGGATGCAGCGGACGGCCTTGCAACTCGGATTCGTGCCGGTCGCGTACGTCCCCGCTCTTGCTTTCGCCGACGTCGAGCGTCTGGATCTGGTGAAGTTCGCCAAGCTGCTGATCCCGCTCGAGCTCGGGCCGATGATGCTGATCCCGCCGGTGAGCGACGCCGCCGAGCTCGTCCTCGCCGCCTTCCGCCGACGCGAGGTCCTGCCCCGCCTGGGAGAGGTCGTGGACCGAATAGGTCTGTTCACCGGTCTCGAGGAAGAACAGCTGACCCGGCTGGCGTCGTCGTGCCAGCACAAGGTCTTTGAGGAGGGAGTGGAGGTGTTTCGCCAGGGCGAGCAGTGCGAGGAAATGTATCTCCTCCTCGAGGGTGAGGTGGCGATATGCGTCGAAGGACGGGAGCAGCCGATAGGCACGGTCCGCGCGGGCGAATGCCTGGGTGAGATCTCTGTGCTCACGGGCGGCGAGCACTTCGCGACCGCTCGCGCCGTAACATCGGTGGAGGCTGGCGTCCTGACCAAGGAGGATCTGCAGAGCCTGGTTCGCTTGCGGCCCGGAATAGGTGTCGTACTGTATCGGAATCTCGCGCGAGGTCTGGGCGAAAAACTACGCCGGGCCGACCTCGATATTCTGAACGACTGACTCTCGCAGGAGGAACGCATGGCGCAGCGCGCACTCATTCTCGGCGCGGCCGGCCGGGATTTTCATAATTTCAATACGTTCTTCAGGGACAACCCCGATTTCGACATCATCGCTTTCACCGCCACCCAGATTCCAGACATCGATGGACGCACGTATCCGGCCGAGCTGGCCGGTCCTCGATATCCCGACGGTATTCCGATCGAGCCCGAAGAGGACTTCGAACAGCTGATCCGTGACCTCGACATCGACGTCGTCGTGTTCGCGTACAGCGACGTCTCGCACGAACAGGTCATGCACCTGGGCTCGCGCGCCATCGCCGCGGGCGCCGACTATTTGCTGCTCGGGGCGAAGCACACGATGGTCAAGTCGGTCAAGCCGCTGGTGGCCATCTGCGCGGCGCGCACCGGCTCCGGAAAGAGCCAGACGAGCCGTCGCGTTGCCGAGATCCTCACCGCTCAAGGCAGGAAGGTGGTGGTCATCCGTCACCCGATGCCGTACGGAGACCTGGTTGCCCAGGCCGTTCAGCGCTTCGAGACCTACGAAGACCTCGAGAAACACGACGTCACGATCGAGGAGCGGGAGGAGTACGAGCCGCACATCGACGCGGGTAGGATCGTATACGCGGGCGTGGACTACGAGGCCATTCTCAGGCAGGCGGAGCAGGAAGCCGATGTCGTGATCTGGGATGGGGGCAACAACGACCTCTCGTTCTACGAGGCCGATCTCTACATCACGGTTGTCGATCCGCACCGGCCCGACCACTCGGCACGCTACCACCCCGGCGAGGCCAACGTCCGCATGGCCGACGTGATCGTGGTCAACAAAGTAGGCACCGCCAGCCTCGAGCAGGTGGAGACCGCCCGGGCCGTGGCCCACGATTTGAACCCCGACGCTGTGGTGATCGAAGCGGCCAGTCCGCTGTTCATCGAGGGCGACGAAGAGATCCGCGGCAAGAAAGTGCTGGTGGTGGAGGACGGCCCGACCCTGACACACGGTGAGATGGCTTATGGCGCCGGCTGGGTCGCCGCCCGGCGTCATGGCGCGGCGGAAATCATCGATCCGCGACCCTGGGCCGTGGGCTCAATCGCCTACACGTTCGAGAAGTACCCGACCACGGGCGACGTGCTGCCGGCCATGGGGTACGGCGCAGAACAGACCGCGGAGCTGCAGCAGACGATCGCCGACACGCCTGCCGACCTTGTCGTCATCGGCACCCCGATCGACCTGCGCCGACTGATCGACATCGACAAGCCGTCTGTGCGGGTGCGCTACGAATTGCAGGAGATCGGCCGCCCGACCCTGGACGACGTGCTGCAGGGCTTCGGAGACTGACAAGATCCACTCGGGCCGTCCCGATGCGGGCGGCTCGATTCGCAACCCCGAGAGCGTCTTATTGCGCGGCCGGGTCCTTGGCCAGGCACTCGACCTCCAGGAGCGCACCGAGGGCCAGGCCGTCGGCTCCGAACGCCGAACGGGCGGGCGGCGCGCCTTCCCAGTAGGAGGCGTATACCTCGTTCATCGGCCAGTAGTCCTCCATGTTGTCCAGGAATACTGTACACTTTACTACATCGTAAAGTGATGCCCCGGCCGCCTCCAGCACGGTCTTGATGTTCTCCATGGTCTGCCGCGTCTGCGCGGCGACGCCCTCCGGCATCTCGAGAGTGCCTGGCAGATTTCCGACCTGGCCGGACAGATAGATCATCCCGCCCGCGCGGATCGCGGCCGAGAACGGAAAGCCCTCTACTTCGCCCGCCACGTGAACGACGTTGTCTCCGGTGCGTGCGCCTCCCTCTTCCTGGGCAGGCACTCCTGGCGCCCAGGTGACGATCAGCCCGAGGGCCAGCGCGGGAATGACAGATCGTAGCATGAATCCTCCGGGCTCGAGGTTGAAGCGGCGCGATACTGTTGGTCCGCGACTAAACCAGGTGTACAATTAGTGTCCCCGGAAAGGTTATGGGGTGCGAACCTCCGCGTACAGGTGAGTGTCATGTTCGAGGCCGTCTCCAGTCCCTATCGCGTACCGTTTGACGACTCGTTCCGCGTGCCCGGTTTCCCAACGGACCCGCCCGAGTCCGGCTCCACGGGAAAGGCGGCCCGCCAGGCGCTGAAGGATCGGATCGAAGAGCTCGACGACCTGCAGCGAATGCTGGCCGCACAGGACCGGTTCTCCGTTCTACTGGTGTTCCAGGCCATGGATGCGGCGGGTAAAGACGGGACGATTCGGGCCGTGATGCGAGGTATCAACCCGGCTGGAGTCCAGGTCTTCTCGTTCAAGAGACCCTCGGCCCAGGAGCTCGATCACGACTTCCTGTGGCGAAGCGCCATCCGCCTCCCCGAGCGCGGGCGAATCGGCATCTTCAACCGGAGCTACTACGAAGAAGTACTGGTCGTACGGGTGCATCCCGGAATCCTCGAGGGCCAGCGGCTCCCATACTCGATCGATCCGGCCAGCATCTGGAGCGAGCGGTTCGAGTCGATCCGGGATCACGAGAAGCACCTGGCCCGTAACGGAACCGTGATCCTCAAGTTCTGGCTCAACGTCTCACGCGACGAACAGAAGCGGCGGTTCCTCGATCGGATCAACGAACCGGAGAAGAACTGGAAGTTCAACGCGGGCGACGTGGACGAACGAGAACACTGGGACGCGTACATGGACGCGTACCAGGACGTGCTCAACGCGACATCCCGTCCGTGGGCGCCCTGGTATGCCATACCGGCGGACGACAAGCGGTTCATGCGCCTGGCCGTGTCCGAGATCGTGTGCCGGACGCTTTCCAGCCTCGCCCTGGCCTATCCGAAGGTCAGCGAGGAGGATCGGCAGGAGCTTCTGGCAGCGCGCGAGAGGCTGCTCGCGGACTGATACGGCGTCCGGAGCCCGCCGACGGATGCGCCCCCGAATCCGTCGTTTATCTCAGGTTGGTGCCGAGCAGGGCTTCGAGTCGTGCGAGGCCGAGCTGGTATTC
>CAYWLF010000068.1:0-10475 GCA_964458875.1 uncultured Gemmatimonadota bacterium | reverse complement strand
CACTGGTCGCCGAACACGCTGCCTCCGGTCACGGCGGCGAAGCACAGCGTGAGAAAAGCGGGTTCCGGGTGGACGGACCAGGCGAGGGGCATGGCCACGGGAAAGAGCACCGCGTACGTGCCCCAGGAAGTTCCGGTCGAGAACGCCACGAACATGGTGACCAGCAGCAGGACGGCCGGCAGCGCTACCGGGCTCACCCACGGTCCCACGGTCTGCACGACGTAGTCGGCCGTTCCCAAGGCATCGGCCACCGACTTCAGGGTGACGGCCAGAGCGAGGACCAGGGCCCCGATCGTCACTCCCTTGCACCCGCCGATGAACCCGTCCATCACGTCGCGCAGCTTCATTCCCCGGGCCAGCGCGATCGCCATCCCGGCCAGGACCGCCAGGACGAAGGCTTCGGCGATCGGCAGTGACGGAGACTCGCGGTTTCCCTGAATGTAGAACGTGACCACGAACGGAATGACCGCGACGGCCAGCAACGTGCCGATGGGCCCAAAGAAGTCGACCAGGCTCGGCGTGTAGCCCTCGGGAAGCCTGAGGACCGTGAGTTCCTCAGCCGCCATGGGCTCCGCTCCCTCCCGATCGAGCTCTCCGGTGGCGCGGGCGCGTTCCATTGCCCGGCGCATGTTTCGGGGTAGCCATGGCCACTTTTCCCACGCCACCAGCAGCGTCAGGAGAACGGCGAAGATCGCGTAGAAGTTGAAAGGCACGGCCTTGAAGAAGAACGCGATCGCCGCCTCCTGCGTCGCGATGACAGGCACAGTCCCGGCCACCAGACCACCCACGTAGATCGGCCACACGTTGAACGGGATGATGGTGGCGGCGGGTGACGCGGTGGAATCGACGATGTAGGAAAGCTCCTCGTGCGACACCCTGTGCCGGTCACCCACGGGTCGCACCGTGGCCCCGGTCAGCACCGTGCTGATCGTGCCTCCCTGGTGGAATACCAGCCCCATCGTCCAGGCGAAGAACTTCGCCGAGCGCGGACCGCGGGCCACCCTGGCACCCGCCCAATCGGCAAACCTCACCGCTCCTCCCGTCCGGGTCCACAGGCCGATCAGTCCGCCGAGGGCCCACAGATAGACGAGCAGGATGAGGGCGAATCCCGGCGATCCGATCGATGGGATCAGGAACTCCTGGACGATGTTCAACTCGCCGCTGATCACACCGCCGAGGACAATCCCGATGAACAGGGCCGCGATCACATCGCGCAGCGTAAACGCGAGGACCAGGGCGACGACAGGCGGCAGGATGGACCAGAGCCCGTAGTGAGTCCCGTTGGTCGGAAAGCGCCCGCTCGCGGCGAGGCCGCCGGCCACGAGAAGCACGGCAATCACGACCCCGATCCATCGGCGGCTTCGTCGGTCGGCCATTCACTCTCCGATGCAGGATACGCGATCCGGGCCCACGCAGCATAGGACATCTCCCGCCGAACGGGCAATTCCGGCCTCTTCGCCCTTGAGCGCCGGGTGCGCTTCATCGCATGTTGCGGGATCTCGATCACGGTTCTTACCGCGGACGCAGAGGAGGCTCCCATGAATCAGCGCCGCTCGCAACTTTCCAGGGCTGTCCGCCTGGCACCATTCGCAGCCATGCTGCTCCTGTTCATGCCCGGCTCGACGACGGCGCAGGAGGAGGGCCCGGGTTGGAAGGTCCGCTCACCGTTTCGGCCGCTGAACCTGGCGACGCCGAACACGATCCGAACCGGGGCGGGCCTTCCGGGGCCCGACTACTGGCAGCAGAAGGTCGACTACCGCATCGAAGCGACGCTCGACCCGGCCACCCAGGTGCTGACCGGATCGCAGACCATGCGATACCACAACAACTCGCCGCACCCGCTGACGGTCTTGTGGCTCAAGCTGGACAGCAACCTGTGCGACCCGGACAGCAAGTCCCACGTGCTGGCCGTGCCACCGCTGATGTTCGGCGAGTCGGTGTTCGACTTCACCTGCGACGGGTATGGAATGACCCTCGAGCGCGTCGCGGCCGGAGATCGGGACCTCGAGCACGAGGTGCTGGGAACGATCGCGCGCGTCGACCTTCCCCATCCTCTGCCCGCGGGCGCCCGCACGGAGATCGAGATCGACTGGACCACCACTCTGCCCGAGTACGGATACGGCCGCACGGGACGTGATGGCACCCTGTACCAGGTCGCCCAGTGGTACCCTCGCGTCGCCGTGTACGACGACGTGAGTGGCTGGAACCTGACACCGTTCCTCGGTGCCGGGGAGTTCTACCAGGAGTTCGGTGACTTCCAGGTGTCCCTGACGGTGCCCGACAATTTCGTGATGACGGCTACCGGCACGATCGTGAATCCGGACGCGGTACTCACTCAAGAGCAGCAGTCACGCCTCGAGCGCGCGGACGCCTCGGAGGAAGCCGTCGCGATCATCACGGAGTCCGAGGCCCGCTCGAATCGAGGTCGCCGCGCTTCGGGTACTAAGACATGGCGCTTCACTGCCGAGAACGTGCGCGATTTCGCGTTCGCCATGGCACCGGACTTTCGCTGGGACGCCAGCTCGTGGGATGGCGTGCGCATCCAGACCTTCTACCGCCCGGAAGCGGAATTGTGGGAGGAAGCCAACCGGATGTCGTGGGTCTCGATCAAGCATTTCTCCGAGCGGCTCTTCCGCTATCCGTGGCCCCACGCCACCACGGTCGAGGGACCGAACGACGGCATGGAGTACCCCATGCTCACCTTCGTCCCCACGGAAACGACGCGGGAGGCTCTGTACTGGGTACTCACGCACGAGTTCGGGCACGAGTGGTACCCGATGATCGTGAACACGAACGAGCGTCTGCACCCCTGGATGGACGAAGGCTTCAACACGTTCATCGACATCGAATCGGTCGAGGTCTACTTCGAGGGCGAGCCTTACGCCGAAGCGATTTCGGTGCAGCCCCTCCAGTTGTGGACGGAGCATTCGGTCGCAGGCATCGAGCAGGCGATGGCTCTTCCCCCGGATGAACAGCACGACCTGTTCTGGGCGGGCTATTTCAAACCCGCGCTTATGCTGCACCTGCTGCAGTACGAGGTGCTCGGAAAGGACCGCTTCGATCGCGCGCTACGGGAATACACGCACGCCTGGGCCTTCAAGCACCCGACGGCGTCCGACTTCATCCGGTCCATGGAGAACTCCGCCGGCATGAACCTCGACTGGTTCTGGCGGGCGTGGGTCTTCTCGACGGCGCGGCTGGACCAGGCGGTGACCGGCGTCGGCGTCACTGACGACGGGGTGACCGAGATCCGGCTTGAAAGCCTGGGTCAGATGATCATGCCGGCGACGCTGCAACTCGGATTCGCGGACGGCACGTCAGAAACGGTTCGCCTGCCCATCGAGATGTGGAAGCTCGGACCACTGTATACGTACCGGGTGCCGGCCGGACGCGAAGTCATCGGCGTGGTCCTCGATCCACGGGAGGCGTACCCGGACGATGACCGGGCGAACAACGAGTGGCCCGGGTAGGAATCCGGGTCAACTCAGCGAAGTTGACGGGCTGACCAGGGCCGGCGTCGACACTCGGCGCCGGCTCCTTTGCGGAGGCCTTCCTCACAGGCGTTTGGCGTGGAACTTTTCAAAACTTTGCCCGGCCTACCCCGGGCCATCGAACCACGTACGACCGCGATTGAGGCCCGTCTGACAGGGATATCTGACCCGGGAACAGGCGGTCGCCGTCTAGGATCTGCACACGTAATCCACACCAAGAGACGAGTTTTCGACATTTTGCGTATCCTCTTGTTATCCTAGCAGTTAAGCTTCCGTCTGACCCTCGATTTCTGCCTATCGGCACTTGCTCAAGGGGCCTGCGGAATGTAATGTTGGGTCACCGGACATTCCGAGGCTCACAGACCTCAGTTCACGTTCCGAAACACGAGTGAATCCGGTTCTATCGAAACAACATTCGCCGTACTTTCAGCTACAGGTGCGCTCAGATGTCAGATACTCGACCGGTGGAATTGGTGCTGCGGCTCCCGAACGAAATGGCTGACTCCGTCGAGGAGGTCCGCGAGAGGGATCCCGAATATCTGAACAGGGTCATCCGGTACGCGATCGTGAGACGGGCCGTGTATCGGGAACTGCAAAGCTCCGGCGACCTCTTTCCACCTCTCGTTCACTCCTGACGCGGTCTCGGTCTCCGGCCGGCGACCGCTTGACGCTCCCACCGCCCCGCGCTACATCCGCTTAGGGACCGCAAGGACACGTTGACGTTCAAGAGTGAGCCGCAGGCGATACCAAACGTGGGACAGAATTCCGATGAGGATCGACTCGGCACCTCAGCAGGTGCGCAGGGACGCGCGGATGTAGACCCCGTTCTTCGGGCCAAGTACCTGGACTACTGCTCGGCTCAAATCTCCGAAGTCTTTCTGTCTCTCACCGACGAACATACGTACCAGCTCATGGAAGAGGCTGCTCTCGAAGCTGATCTCACGGTGGGAGCGTTGAGCTTCCAGGCCATGATGAAACTCGTGACCCGAAAGCTGCGTAAGAGCGTCCCGCTACCGGACATAGAGACGTGGGTCACGGAATACACCGAGGACCCTGGACGCTATGATCCCTTCCTTCTCGGGCTGTGGGAGTCGGAAGAGCAGGATCGGCACGGTCAGCAGGGGGAGGAACGGTGAACGAGTCGGGAAGAACCAACGGCGACCCGCCCCAGCTCCAGATCTGGGACACGGCAACCCGGGAGTACGAAGTCGGCACTCTGCACGACCATGATGAGACCTGGAGCCTGGTTGTCGTAGCCGAACGTGCCTCAGCGGACCTGTGCCGGGGCCGCATCTCCTTCCGACGTGGTGAAGAGCGATACGACACGGACGCCGTCCTGGTGGAGGAGTCCGAGGACGACCTCGTGCGCAGGGCAACGGAATTGCCGGCCTCCACGCTTCGTCAGTTCCTCGCCGCTTTGCTCCCGGACTGAGACGTGGCCGAAGAACGCATCCGCATGCATGCGGATCAGAATTCCCACCGGGCATTCGTCAGCGGCGAAGTGATCGACCTGACACCACTTGAGTACCGCCTCTTGAAAGTGTTCCTGGAGCGTCGCGGACGAGTCCAGACTCGACGGCAGTTGCTCAAGGCAGCCTGGAATACGGACGCGCAGATCGAGACGCGTACCGTCGACATGCACGTCTCGCGTCTGCGGGCGAAGCTTGGGAATGACGGGACACTTCTCCAGACCGTTCGCGGGGTCGGATACCGGTTCCGCGACTTCGAAGAGGGCACATCGGACAGTCCCAGTCCCACGTAGATTGATCAACCCCCGGAGGGATGCGTGAAACGGGACCTCGCCCTGGCCGTTCTGGCGGTGACACTGGCACTTGCTGAGCCGGCGCAGGCGCAGGACAGCAGTGAAGTCACGTTCAAGACCGGCGCGATGGAGCTGAAGTTCAACGGGCGGGTGCAGGTACAGGCAGGCACCAGTTCGTGCAACGAGTTCCCCATCCCGGACGACTCCGCGTGCGAGGGACAGGTGCCGGCCACCGATCTGTTCCTGCGGCGCGCCCGCCTTACGGTAACGGCCAAGATCAACGACCAGATCGACTTCCGGATTCAGCCGGACTTCAACAAGATCGACAAGGTCGGCCTGAAAGACGCGTGGGGGCGCTTCACGTTCAGCAAGGCGTTCCGGCTCAAGGCCGGACACTTCAAACGACCGTTTGATGGATTCGTGCTCATCTCGTCCACCCAGACGCTGACCGTAGAGCGGGAACTCGCCATTCGCGGGCTGGACAAGATCCTCGCGCCCAACGTCACGAGCTTCACGACCGCCTTCGACCTGTCCGACCGGGACGTCGGGGTGGAGCTCAACGGATCCACGAACAACGGTTTGTTCACCTACTGGGTAGGCGGGTTCACCGGTAACTCGGATCTGAAGTTCCAGGATTCGAACAACTCCAAGCAGTTCGTCGGTCGAGGACAGCTCAAGTTTGGTGCGGGGCCGAAAGACCTGAAGATCGCGGCGGCAGCAGCGGCGACAGACGCCTCCTACACGTCCGTCGCCGAAGGAATGAAGTCGAAGTACTACTACAACTATGAGTTGTTCGCGGACTGGGGGGACTTCTCAGACGGCCCGCACGCGCAGCTCGGCTTCGTATTCGGTGACAACCCGCTCCAGAATGTCGCGGGAGCGGACATCGACCTCGAGGCCGGTGAGGTCTTCGCGAAGATCGCGAGCTGGCAGGCGATCATCTCCTGGCGGTTCGCGGTGGGCTCGGGCGACATGGCCCTTGAACCAGTGCTCAGGGTGGGCTGGGCAGACGTGAATACGGATCTGAACGACGACGAAGTATGGGGGTTCACGCCGGGTATGCAGATCTTCTTCTACGGCCGGAACAAGCTGGCCCTGAACTACGACATCGGGAATCCGACGACCGATGTGTATCGCAGCGAGAGTTCGTTCAAGGCGAGACTCCAGTTCTACTTCTAGAACGCCAGCTGCAGGTTGAGGAGGAACTGGTTGTCCGCCAGGGCCGGCCCGGTGTTGGTCCGGTCGATGGCCTGCGATACGCCCACCAGGCTCCCGTCGATTCCAACCGAATACTGCAACCCGATCTTGGCGTTGAAACCGGGATTTACCATGAAACCGAATGCCAGGAACTGCGTGCGCTCCGGCTCGGTGCCCAGACCCACGGCGGGTTTGAACGAATCGTAGCGAGCCAGGAGGTCGAAGGCCCCCCACAGGCTGTACCCGCCGTGCAGGTACCAGGCATCGGCGGTTACCTCGGCCTCGTTCCCACGCGGATCGTACTCGGCCCGGGCGTACTCGGCCGCGAAGGACCACGTTCGATAACGGATGCCCGCGTCGGCGCTCCAGGCGAAACGGTTTCCGGTGAATTCCGTGTATCCTGGGATCCCGACGCCACTGCCTTCCTCATCTCCGGCCGGGAAACTCACCGGTAGCACCGGGTTGGCGCTGTCGCTGGCCATCGCCACGTCCAACCCGATCTCGTAGACGAAATCCTCGAAGAACTCCACCTCGCCCACGGAGTTGTACTCGACCCGTCCCGCAAACAGGAATCGTCGGTCATCGTTCCCGAAAGTGGCGCCCTCTCCGTTGTACAGGCCGCCCCAGTACTTCAACCGCTCTTCCAGCGCTACCCCACGCAGGGTCGCGCCCACTTGCCGACCCGGAGCCAGGGCTAGCGATCCCTGCGACCGTTCGACGAAGGGAATCGTTTCCTTCGGCTTCATCGCCTCCCGGCCGAAGCCCGACCTCACGAGGCCCACATCCAGCCGCAGCGCTTCGTGGCTCAGGGGCACCGACAGCTTGACGTCGAGAAGACGCACCGCATCGGCCTCGAACTGGTACTCGGCCCGAAAGGCGTAGTCGAATACGATGCCGACCTTCCCCGAGACACCGAGCCGGGCGTCGTAGATATCGAACCCGCTCACCCCTTCGTAGCGGGACGACTCGAGGCGAAGCCCCGTCCTCAGAAGGCCGTCCAGCTCGAGCTCCGGCAGTTCCTGCGCTATCGCCCGCGGCGCGGCCGGACCGAGCAGAATCGCCAGTCCAAGCGAGCGTAGCAGGTTCCTGCGAATCGCATGTGAGGTCATCTATGCGCCGTTCCTATGTGCCTTGGCTCAAGTCGTCCGACGCCGCACCAGCTTCGGCGGCGGCCAGGTCTGGAAACAGCCGCTTCCAGCCACCGAATCCGATCGCGGCATTGATCCAGAAGTGCGCAACGATGGAGGGAAACAGACTCCCCGTCCAGATCACGGGGACCGTCAGGAGTCCCCCCAACAGAGCCGCCCGGGCCATTCCGATCGTCCTCTGATACCCGTGTGCCACGCCAAAGGACACGCTCGTGAGGATCGCCGCGGTCCACGGACCGCCCATCGTGCCGGCGAATACGTGGTACATGAACCCGCGGTACAGGTACTCTTCGCCGATCGCCGCAGCCGCAGCCACCAATAGGAAGGCGCGCTTCTCTTCGCTGGTCCGCGGCATCAGCACGAACGACAGGCGACTCTCCGGGAGCTTCAGAGCCTGACCGAGCCGTACCATCATCCACACGGTCGCCAGGCCCAGGCTCGCTACCAGCGCAGCCCAGGCGAAGGCGGGTCCCGCCGCTCCGACCTTCCATCCCACTGCGACGGGCGGAATCGCCTGCCACGCCGATATCCCGAAGGTGACGGCAGCGAGTACGCCAATGGATACGGCTGCCGAGAAGTACACGGCGGGTCGCGCCGCCGTCACCTCCGCCACGTGCTCCTCCCGCAAACCGGTTCGGAATGCGAGCAAAGGAAGCCCGACCGCCAGGGCGATCGCGTAGCCGAGCACGAGCGGTGTGAAGGTCAAAACCTGTCTCTCCCACGGAAAACGGTATCGGGCGTCACCGCCCGGGGCATACCATACACGCGACGCGTTCCGTGGGAAACGGCCCCCGGATTGACACCGGGGCCCGCGAACCTGACGTTCCACACCCGAACACAGACCCCCATCCGTGGGCCCTGGTCATATGCACATCGAGATCGCGGTAGCCCAGTTCCGTCCCGCAAAGGGAGACCCGGCAGCCAGCCTGGACCGGATCGAGGAGTCGTTCGCCCGTTTGCTGGCGGGGGAATCCACCCCGGATGTAGTGGTGTACCCTGAGACGGCGCTCACCGGCTATTTCCTAGAAGGTGGAGTTCGGGAACACGCGGTCCCCGCCATGAGCCTGGCTTCGGATCTTGCCGAGCGGTACGCGCGCGCCGGCGGTGACGGGCGCCCACTGGACGTGTCGCTCGGCTTCTACGAGGTATGGGGGCATCGCCTCTACAACTCGGCAATCTACGTAGAGTTGGGGGCCGCCGAACCCCGGATCGTGCACGTTCACCGCAAGGTATTCCTCCCGACCTACGGCGTGTTCCAGGAAGAGAGGTTCGTAGAGGCCGGTCATGCGGTCCGGGCGTTCGACACCCGTTGGGGCCGGGCGGCCATGCTCATCTGCGAGGACCTCTTTCACTCGATCTCGGCTACCCTCGCGGCGTTGGACGGGGCCCAACTCCTGCTGGTGCCGAGCGCCTCGCCCGCCCGTGGTGCGAAGCCGGGGAGCGGCACTCCGTCCAACCTCGATCGGTGGCGCAGGCTCGCCCGGGGAGCGGCGGAGGAACACGGAGTGGCAGTGGCCGTTTCACAGCTCACCGGATTCGAAGGTGGGAAGGGCTTCGCCGGTGGCTCGCTGGTGTTCGGCCCACGGGGCCAGCTCCTGGCGGAGGGCCCGCTGTGGGACGAGGCTGTACTGCATACCGGCCTGGACCTGGAGGAACTGACCGCCGCCCGCACGGATCAGCCGCTTCTCGCGGACCTCGAACGTGCCCTGCCTCGTCTGCTGCAGAGCCGGCACCTGTCACCCGCGGAAGTCGGTGTCGCGGCCGCGCGACCGGAACCCACGACGGCCTCGGAAGACGAGGGCGAGTGGGCGGGACGACCGTTGCGTGCCGGGCTGTCCGGCGCCATGGATCCGGCTTTGATCGCGATCGACCCCGATCTGGTGGCCGAATGGCTGGTACGGTTCCTCCGGGACGAGATGCTGGAGCGCCGCGGATTCGAGCGGGCCGTGATCGGGCTGTCGGGCGGAGTGGACTCGGCGCTCACCGCGGCTCTGTGCGCACAAGCCCTGGGCCCTGAGAACGTGACCGGCTTCCTGATGCCCTATCGGACCTCGAGCCCGGAGAGCGCCGCGCACGCCATGCTGGTAGCGGACAGCCTGGGAATCGCGACCCGCACGATCGATATCAGTGCCGCGGTCGACGGCTATCTCGAGAACGAAGAACCGGACGCCGACCCCACGCGGCGCGGTAACGTCATGGCCCGCATGCGCATGATCGTGCTGTTCGATCAGTCGGCCAACCTGCGGGCCCTACCAATCGGTACCGGCAACAAGTCCGAGCGCCTGCTCGGCTACTTCACGTGGCACGCTGACGATTCTCCGCCGATCAATCCCCTCGGCGACCTGTTCAAGAGCCAGGTGTGGACACTGGCCCGGCATCTCGAGCTTCCGGCTGAAGTCGTCGACAAGCCGGCCACGGCCGACCTGATCCACGGGCAGACCGACGAGGTCGACCTCGGCGTCTCCTACCCCGAGGCCGACCTTATCCTGTATCACCTGCTCTACGGCCGGTCGCCCGACTGGTTGCAGGAGGCCGGTTTCGACCCGGCCAAGGTCGAGATCGTATTCCAACGCCTCGAGGGAACGCACTGGAAGCGGAACCTTCCCACCGTGGCCATGCTGTCGGGCACTACGATTGGGGAGTGGTACCTGCGGCCGGTGGACTACTGACGAGAGCCGGCCGCGAGCTACCGCGGATCGGCCGGACACCGTGAGGCAAGAACCGGTAAGCTAGCACCGCTTGTGGGACTGTGCGAAGAAAAGCGGGCGCCTCGATCGCGTCGAAGCGCCCGCTGATACCCCCTAGGGGAATCGAACCCCTGTCTCCTGGCTGAGAACCAGGTATCCTGGGCCACTAGACGAAGGGGGCCCGCCCTGC
>CAYWLF010000067.1:0-10511 GCA_964458875.1 uncultured Gemmatimonadota bacterium | reverse complement strand
GCATCGTCTGTCGGCGCTGCTCGATCGCCTGGATCATCCACTGGGCGCTGTTGAGTTTCTTCGAAATGAAGGCCTTGTTCTCACCCTGGAACTGGTTCCGGTCCTGGGCGACCTCCCGGTATGATCGAGAGAGTTTGAGACGCGGTAGCGAGGAATCGTTGTGAAACACGAAGTACTCGCCATCCACCTTTTCGACAGCCAGGTCGGGAATGACGTAGTTCTGGCTCATGTCCGCGTACTTGAGACCTGGCTTCGGATCCAGCTTGGCGATCGAGTCCGCTGCGCTCTGAACGTCGCGCGGCGAGATACCGTGCTCCTTGGATAGCTCGCTCCACCTGTGGTTCACCAACTGTTCGAAATGATCGTGGATGATCCGGTAGGCCAGGGTGTCTTCGTCCTTCCTGTCCCGCAGTTGGATCAGGAGGGTTTCACGCAGGTCACGGGCCCCGACGCCCGAAGGATAGAAAGCTTGAATGACCTGGAGCGCTTTCTCCGCCTCCTCCAACGTGAAGGGCTCCATTTCGGCCCAGAGCTCCGGCTCGCTCTCCTGCAGCCACGTGTTGGCCGCCTCGACGACCTCCTCCAGGCTGCAAGCGAGAAACCCCTCTCGGTCGATGTTGCCGATGATCTCTTCGCCCAGCGCGAACTCGCGTGGCCCGAGCTTGAGGAGATTGAGCTGCTCCCGCAGGTGCTCCCACAGATCCGGCGGCGCGGCCGGCGTGGGCATGTAATGCTCTTTGTCCTCGAACTGGCTGCGGCGACCCCCCGCGTCAAAACCGTTCAGGAGGATCTCCTCCCAATCGACTTCGTCCTCGTCCTCCTCCTCTTCCGCCGTCTCTTCCGGAAGCTCCTCTTCTGCCATTTCCGTGAACTCGAGGAACGGGTTGACCAGCACCTCCAGCTTCAGGTGTGCCTGCAGGTCCAGCAGGGGCATGTAGAGCAGATCCATCGCCTGATACAGGCGTGGATTGATCTTCAACTCCTGCCGCATTCCCAGGCTCTGTGAGAGCCCTCGCCTGAAACTGGACATGTGCTACTCGAACACTCCGTTCAATCTCCTTCTGCGGCCCACGGGCCGTGCCCTCTGTAAGATAGCGTACGCGGTACGCACGGCACACCCCTTGCAGGACGGCCGAGCACTGCGCCAGTGGACGAGGAGGCTAGAGCTCGAAATCGAGGCCCAGATACATCTTGCGGGCTTCGGGGTCCTCGACGAGCTTCTGAGCCGGTCCTTCGATGTGGATCCGGCCGTTGAACATCAGGTAGGCGCGATCGGTAATCGAGAGAGTCTCCCGGACGTTGTGGTCGGTGATCAGCACCCCGAGTCCCCGCTCTCGGAGCTCCGCCACGATCCGCTGGATGTCATCCACCGCGATGGGGTCGACTCCGGCGAACGGCTCGTCGAGAAGCATGAACTTGGGACGGGTGACGAGGGCCCGAGTGATCTCGAGCCTGCGTCGCTCACCACCGGACAGCGAATCCGCCTTGTTCTTCCGCAAGTGACCGATCGACAGTTCACCGAGCAACTCATCAAGACGCTTCTGACGCTCGGAGCGTGTCATGTCCAGCGTCTGCATGATGGCCATGACGTTCTGCTCGACCGTAAGGCGTCGGAAGATCGACGGCTCCTGCGACAGGTAGCCGATACCCGCCCGAGCGCGCTTGTACATCGGGACTCGGGTCAGCTCCTGCTGATCGAGATAGACCCGGCCAGCGTTGGCCGCCAGTAGCCCCACTATCATATAGAACGTGGTGGTCTTTCCTGCCCCATTCGGTCCCAGGAGCCCCACGATTTCTCCCTGGCGCACCTCCAGGTCCACGCCGTCCACCACTCGCCTCTTGCCGAAGGTCTTCACCATCCCCTCGGCCCTCAGGACGCTCTGCGTGTTCACCGGCCTCCTCCTTCCGCTGAAGGCTCGAGGTAGATGCCGATGGCATCCTTCGCGATCACCTCCGACGGTTCCCCCTCTTCGAAGAGGACCTCGATTCGGTTGCCGAGGAGGTAGTTCCTCGACGGAGACTCCGAGCGGGTGGAATCCCTCACCGACGCATAGAAGGACCGCGCGCCGCCCAGTGCCGTCAGCCGTTCCGGCGTGGGGTCTGCCTCGGAGGCGGAAAAAATGG
Organism: uncultured Gemmatimonadota bacterium; assembly: GCA_964458875.1. GTDB lineage: Bacteria > Gemmatimonadota > Gemmatimonadetes > Palauibacterales > Palauibacteraceae > Benthicola. The sequence continues at coordinate 8,387 of CAYWLF010000067.1, read as the reverse complement.
AATCCGCTGGAGCCATGGTGAAGAACGCCCGAATCGTGTCGCCGGTCAGCCAGTTGGAGCCAGGTTCCAGGGTCTTGGCGGCCTCGACCAGTGCCGAGCCCGGTACGTAGACCTCGGTCTCGACGGAGGACGCCGTTCCCACGGACGCGATCGAATCGATACGGCCGGCCGTGAGCGAAAACTCGATCGAGTCACCGGCAAGTTGGAAGTTCCCGGAGGCTGCGATCGAACGGCCTTCGCCGAACGCCCACAGGCGCTCCACCTCTCCACCCCTGATCTCGGCCGTAACGACGTCGGATTGGAGTTCGAAGTCCTGGCCACTGGCCGAGGCCTCCCCGAAGGACCGCACCTCTCGAAGTTCATCGTCCGCAAACCGAGCCAGCACGCTGTCTCCCGTGAGTTCGAATCCCTCACCCCGGATGATGGGGCGGCCGTACAGGACACCCAGACCACCGGAATCGAATCGGGCGCTGTCCGCCGTGGCGTCCAGGTCTGATCTGTGGATCTCCACGTTGCCGCGGGCGAACGCTCGCTCTTCTCCCTGGAACTCCGCCTCGTCGGAATCAACCAGGAACGGCTCCGTCGCCGGCCCGCCGGTAGGCAGGGTCATGTGTGGCCTTCCAGTGGCAAGCGTGCGGCTTCCCCGGAACGGAGTGCGCAAGAACTCGACGCGGGGTCCTTCGAGCGTCGCCCCGGACCCCAGGCGCTCCAGGCGTACACCGTTCACGGCCACCACTCGATCCGAGAGGCCGTAGTAGGTGACCGTATCCGCATCGAGGACACGCGTGGTGTCACGGTACCGAACCGTACCGATCATGCGGGCTTCGACGATGTGCTCCAGGTGAACGGCGCTGTCTCCGGTCATGGACGCGTCGCCGCACCGCCCGATCACGAGGCCACCCCCCAGGTGCATCGCGTACCGTCCCTCCGCACCGGGGATCGCCAGCATGTTGCTCCTCGGTTGATCCCGCGATCCGGTCGCGGCCACCACTCGTACTCGGAGCTGGCAGCTCGGACCGCCCTGCGCCTCGCCGATTGCCGGGCTGACGAGAACGGCCAGGAGCGCGAGAGCGAGCGGGCAGCGAGACGGCCGTCGCGTCCAGGCGAGACCCGAGGGCGGCAGGCCCATGATCATTCAGGCGACCTGCCCGTGTCGGAGCTCGGGTCTCCCTCCGACACGAAGCTGGGGTTGTCGCTCTGAACGTTTTCGAGCTGGGCGTCACTGACGAAGTTGGTACCCCTCATCTCGAGACCCGGCCTGTACAATACGAAGGCCGTGTCACCATACAGCGAGTCCACCTCGGCAACATACCTGAGCCTCTCCGTAACGAGCCGCTTCGAACCCACCGCTTCGGTGACCTCGACGGCCCCGCTCACCTCGACGTCACCCGTTTCGAACCGGTATTCGCCCTCCCGACCCGTCAACACACCCTCTTCCAAGCCCGTGCTGCCGTAGAAGGTGATGACGAGGTTTCTCAGTTGGAGCAGGCCTTCCTCCTGGTAGCTGAAGGCCGTGTCCGCTACCAGAACCCCGTTCCGGACGCCCGCCCGCGTCAGGTTCATCTCGACCCCGACCAGCACCTGGTCGGCTTCGAGTCCCAGCAGAGTGTCCGAGGCCAGGGGCTTCTGGTCTTCCTGCTCGCAACCACCCAGCACTGGCAGGAGCAGGGCGCAGAGAACGGCGGCACGTAGCCTGGCTCCCACCGTCCGCAGGGGCCGCAGGCTCACGAGAGCCCGGCCCGCAGCAAGTCGTGCAAATGGACCATTCCCTTCAACCGCCCCTCCGAATCCACTACGGGCATCGCCATGATCCCGTGCCTCTGCATGAGGGACAGAGCTCCGGCAGCCATCGCAGTCGGTCCAATCGTCTTTGGCGTCAGGTTCATGGCTCGGTCGACGGGGTGCGACAGGAAGTCCGGGTGCTCGTCGGCGTACCGCGTGAGATCGCCGGCGGTGATGACTCCGACGACCCGCGAGGTATCGTCCAGTATCGGCACGGTACCCTGCCGATGCGCGATCTGGTGCATGGCGGCTCCGAGATCGCCGTCCAGAGCGAGACTCGGCACGTGGTCGTCGTCTGTGACCATCACGTCCCGAACGGTCAGGGTCAGACGGCGCCCCAGGTCCCCACCAGGATGCAGACGGGCAAAGTCCTCCGGGCCGAAGCCCCGCACCTCGGACACCGCCATCGCCAGCGCATCTCCCATCGCGAGCGCCGCTGTACTGCTGGCCGTAGGCGCCAGGTCGTGCGGACACGCCTCGACCTGCACGCTGACATCGAGGACATAGTCCGCCCGACTCGCCAACTTCGACGCCGGCTCCGCAGTCATGGCGATGACCGGAATACCCAGGCGCCCGATTACCGGCATCAGGCTCTCCAACTCGACGGACTCTCCGCTCTTGGAGATGGCGAACAGCAAGTCCCCGCCCACCAGCATGCCGACGTCGCCGTGAGCAGCCTCCACCGGATGGAGGAAGATGGCGGGCGTTCCTGTGGACGAGAAAGTGGAAGCCAGCTTCCGGGCCACAATCCCCGATTTGCCGATACCCGTGACGACGACGCGGCCCGAGATCGCCCCAATCGCCTGGACCGCCTCAGCGAATATCGATCCGAGCCGCCCCGCCATGGCCGCCACGCTCTCGCTCTCGATGCGGAGCACTTCACGGCCCCGGGCGAGGATGCGCGACTCCTGGGTCGGATGGCCGATACCGTCAGTCACTGTCTTTCGGCCTCCAGAGCTCGACACATTCTGCAACATATTCCTCGACGAGCGACGTCCACTGCCCTCGTGCCCTGAGAAGATCCTCGGTGAACTCTCGAACAGCACCGTCACCCCCGCGAACATCGCCGACCCAGACCGCGGACTCCTTGACCTCGGAAACGGCGTTCGCCACGGCCGCCGGTAGCCCTACCTCGCGGAGCACCGGAAGATCCGCCAGGTCGTCGGCAAGGAACGCGGCCTGGTCCCAGGTCGCTCCGTTACGCCGGAGGATGTCGTCGACCGTCTCAAGCTTGCCGAAGGGAGATACCTGATGGACTTCGCGGATTCCGAGGGCCTCGGCCCGTCTCCTGACGGCAAGGGAAATCTTGCCGGAAACGACGGCCACGTGCAGATCGGCGCGCAACAGCATGTGGATGGCTAGCCCGTCGTGAACGTGGAAGCGGCGTCCTTCTGCCTGCCCCTGTTCGTCCGCTGATATGTAGAGCCCGCCGTCGGTCATCACGCCGTCCGCGTCGAGGAGGACCACGCGGATTTCAAGCGCCTTCCCCGGTGGTATGGGGCTCATTCCGGATGCGCGGGAGGACCACCCCGCGCCTCGCGCACTGCCAGCAATCCCGCGAGGAGACCCTCCAACCTCTCCAGGGGCAGCATGTTGGAGCCATCCGACGGCGCCCTGGCGGGATCCGGGTGAGTTTCGACGAACACTCCATCCGCGCCCGCTGCCACGGCCGCCCGCGCGAGGGTCTCGATCCACCGGGGCTCCCCGCCGCTGGATGCCCCGCCCCCACCGGCTCCCGGCAACTGCACCGAGTGCGTGGCATCAAACAGCGTCGCACAGCCGCAGACCTCTCTCATAATGGCGAAGCTGCGCATGTCCACCACCCACCGACCGTAGCCGAACGCCGTACCGCGCTCTGTCACGCTCACCCCACCGGCGCCTGCATCACGGACCTTCTCGACGGGGTAGCGCATGTCTTCCGGAGCCAGCCACTGACCTTTCTTGATGTTCACCGGAAGGCCCGTGCTGCCGGCGGCGCGCAACAGGTCGGTCTGCCTGCACAGGAACGCCGGTATCTGGATCGCGTCGACTCCCTCGCCCACGGCCTTCGCCTGGGCCGGTTCGTGGATATCAGTAAGTACGGGTAGGCCGGTCGCCAGCCGGACCGCATCGAGCCGGGTCAGGCCTTCCTCTAGCCCGGGTCCCCGAGGTGACGAAGCGCTGGTGCGGTTCGCCTTGTCAAACGAAGCCTTGAAGATGGCGGCGACATCCAGTCGATCCGCCACCTCGCGAATCTTCTCGGCGATTCGGATGTTCAGAGCGTCGTCCTCCAGCAGGCAAGGCCCGGCGATGAGAAGAAACCGCCGGCCCGGATCCAGGATACTCATTCGCGCCCAGCCGTGGCCCAGCCCGACCGATCCTCCACCCCTCCAGTTTGCTCTGCGGGACGCCGCTGTCGGTATCCCACGGCCGCCGCAATGAATGCCGCGAAGAGCGGGTGAGCCCGAGTCGGTCGCGACTTGAGCTCGGGGTGGAACTGAGTGGCCACGAAGAAGGGGTGATCGGGTATCTCTATGATCTCAACCAGGCCGCCGTCCGGCGACAGACCGCTGAAGCCCATCCCTCCGCTCGCCAGAGCATCTCGATATTCGTTGTTCACTTCGTACCTGTGACGGTGGCGCTCCGAGATCTCATCCTCACCATAGATCTCCCGGACCCGGCTGCCAGCGACCAGATGGGCAGGGTAGGCACCCAGCCGCATCGTCCCGCCCTTCATCGTGACTTTGAGCTGGGAGTCCAACAGCGAAATTACCGGATGAGGGGTCTGCGGCTCGAACTCAGACGAATCCGCTCCGTCAAGTCCGCACACGTTCCGGGACAGCTCGATGATGGCGCATTGGAGACCGAGGCAGATCCCGAGGAATGGAACCTCTTGCTCGCGCAGGTAGCGCACCGTATCGACCATGCCCTCAACGCCCCGCTGCCCGAATCCGCCCGGGATCAGCACCGCGTCGTACGGAGTCAGCGCGGTAGCCCCCTGTGAGTCGATGGCCTCCGACGAGAGCCAATCGATTCGGACACCGACATCGTTGGCGATCCCCCCGTGTATCAAAGCCTCCTGGATCGACTTGTACGAATCCACCAGGGACGTGTACTTGCCGACCACCGCCACCCGCACCTCACCGGACCCCGGGTGCTTGATGCGCTCGACCATTGTCTCCCAGGTGCTCAGATCCGGGTCGGACGTCTCGAGAGCCAGATGATCGATGATACGATCATCGAGGCGCTGCTCACGGAACCGGAGAGGTACCTCGTAAATCGTGTCCATGTCGCGGCTTTCGATCACGTCACGGATGTCCACGTTGCAGAAACGTGCGACCTTCCTGCGGACGTCTTCGGGCAGTGGCCACTCCGTTCGACAGACGAGGATGTCGGGCTGCAGTCCGATCTCCATCAATTCTCGCACCGAATGCTGGGTCGGCTTCGTCTTGAGTTCGCCGGCGGCCGCGATGTACGGGACGAGGGTCAGATGAACGAGGACCGTGTTCTTCCAACCCACGTCCTGCCTGAACTGACGGATCGCTTCCAGGAAAGGAAGAGACTCGATGTCGCCTACTGTACCCCCGACCTCCGTAATGACCACGTCGTGGCCGGGAGAGAGCATCTGGATGTACGACTTGATCTCATCGGTAACGTGCGGGATGACCTGCACGGTGGCCCCCAGAAAATCACCCCGGCGCTCTTTGGTGATTATGTTCTGGTAGATTCGGCCGGTCGTGACGTTGTTTGCCTGCGACAACGACTCGTTGATGAACCGCTCGTAGTGGCCCAGATCCAGGTCTGTCTCCGCTCCGTCGTCCGTGACGTACACCTCGCCGTGCTGGAACGGCGACATCGTGCCCGGATCTACATTGATGTACGGATCGAACTTCTGAATTGTGACCGCAAGTCCTCGCTCGACGAGCAACCGGCCGATGGACGCCGCCGCGATCCCCTTCCCCAGGGACGAGACCACGCCCCCCGTGACGAAAATGTATTTCGTATCCGCAGATGGCGTGTCAGGCATTGATTCTCACTTTCGGGTCGGCATGGCGTTGCCCCGGCGGTTGACGCCCTGAAGGGGAAACACGGCTGTGGAAGAAACGTCGACGCACGGTTTTGAGCCCGGAGGCAGAGGCGACCGCGAAGGGCCGGAATCGGATGCGTGACGGCGGTAAATTCACGCTCCGTAAAGTAGTCCGTGGTGGAAGGTGATGTCAAAGGCCCTGATCAAAGATCCCCGGGAAACCTGAATATCGCGTAGCCTCGTGACTCGGGAGCGTCGGGATTCCAGGCGAATCCTACCTCGGCGACCCAGAACCTGAGACCGGCCACCAGGTTCACTCGCCAGTCGGGCGACTGACCGGCCTCCCAGGCCCGTCCCGTGCCCACTCGCGCGAAGATGTCCAGCGCCCCCAACTGACCGGCGTGGAGCGGCGCGACGGGAATCGCGTAACCCACGTGGCCATAGACCACACGTGGTCCCAGGAACTGCATCACGTCGAAGGTCGGCAGCGTGGCCCGTCCGCCAAATCCGGTCCATCGCTGGCCCGGCAGTTCGCCCGCCAGATCACCCCGGACCAAGGCGAAGAGATCGACCTCGTGGGAACCGAACCCGGGGGTCTCCCAGCGAGCCGCGACCTCCCCGAGAAGGTAGGAGAAGTCGCCGGCCAACGTGGAATCCGCCCCCTCGAGAAGGACCTTGCCGACGAGTCGACCGCTGCGTCCGGTCTGCCGGTCCGCCGACACGGCCAGTGTGGCACTCCAGGTCGAACCATCTTCGATGGCAGGATTCTCGCGAACCGTCTCCGACCCGAACAGCGTAAAGTGGTCGCCGGAATAGCGGCTCCACGCATCCTCCCACTCCACCCGAAAGAGCGGCGTCCACCATCGGTCGCCACTTCCCCTCACGACGAACGCGACCCGATCGGCTCCGTAATAATTTCGGAAATCATCTCCGAGAAACAGGTAGGAGAGCGAGTTGGAGACGTTTCCGCGAATCCACCCATCGTTGGTGCGTGTCGCCCTCTCCGCCTCGATCCCGAACTCGACGGGTCCCGGATACCAGAACTGACGCACCGTGCCCTCGATCTCACCCTGTCCCGACCGGTATCTACCTACCAGCTCCAGCGACGGCTTCCACCCCCATCTGGCGGCACGCAGCGTGATTCCCCAGGCCAAGGTGACCGCGTCCACTCGCTCATAGGTGGGAGCCTCGAATCCGTACAACCCATGCAGATCGACTACAGCGGGCACGTCCTCCACAGGGTGGATCTCGAATCCCCCTGCGGCCGGAAGAACCGAAAAGCGCTCGGCCGGCCGCCAGGTCACGTCACCGTCCACGGTGGCCATGCCCGATCCGAAGTAGCCCCCGCTGAGGACCACGATGTCTCCCGCTACATGGGCGCCCGGCCTCAGAAACAGGTCGCCGTCCACGACGTAGATGTCGCCCGCCACGTCTCCGGCCAGTCGGACCTGGGCCTCGAGCACCAGGAGGTCGCCTGCCACGCGAGCCTCCGAAGCGACGACCGTGTCGCGTGTCCATACCTGTGCATCCCCCCGAGCCAGGAAGTCCGCGAGACGCGTGTCCAGTGCATTCCCCTGGCGAGGCGTAAAAGTGACCTCCTGCGCGGCCACGGATGTGGCAACCAGGGTAGCCGCCACGCTCAGCGGCAGGATCAACAGGGCACGACGGCGATTCACCCCCCGCCGCCCGTTCACTGGGCATCACCTCCACCCGCGGTGTTCCACCGGTCCCACGAGACGGTCACTTCTTCGGCACGCCGGTCCGGGAGACGTTGGAAACCATCCGGGTACCCGAGGGCCAGCAGAGTGACCACCGGCACATCGGATGGGACACCAAGCACTTCGCGGATCTCGCCTTCTCTGAACCCCGTGATCCACGCCGTCGCGAGACTCATATCCGCCGCACCAAGGACGATTGCCTGGGTCGCAGCGGCCAGATCGATCGGGTGACTGGGCCGGCCGCTACCCGCGATGTTGGAGTGGACCCTTGCGCAGCCGACGATCAGCACCGGAGCCGTGCGGATCAGATCGCCCTGAAAGACGGCGCGCGCGATCTGGTGGCGGGTCAGGGCGTCCTGCACCACCACGAATCGCCACGGCTGGTCTTCCCGAGCGGACGAGGCGTACCGGGCGCATTCGAGTACCCGAAGGAGAATCTCGGGTGGGATCCTCCGGTCGGCGAATCGCCGAACGAATTGCCTGTTGCGGGACAGGTTGAGCACGCGAGAAACGGCGCTCACCCGCGGCTACCCCCGTGGATGGTGCTGGCGGTGTTCTTCCTGGAGATATCGGCGGTCAACATGTGTGTAAATCTGCGTCGTAGAGATATCAGCGTGCCCCAACATTTCCTGCACCGCGACCAGGTCAGCGCCTCCTTCGAGCAAGTGCGTCGCGAAGCTGTGCCGGAACGTGTGCGGCGTGACCTTCTTGTTGATGCCAGCATTGCGCACGTGCTTTCCGACGATCTGCCAGGCACCGGTGCGACTCAGGGGTCTTCCGTGCTGGTTCAGGAAGACCATTCCCTCCGATCGGCCGCGATCGAGATCCGGCCGTCGTTCCCGAAGGTAGCGTTGCAGCACCCGGACCGCACGACCCCCGAT
>CAYWLF010000066.1:0-10585 GCA_964458875.1 uncultured Gemmatimonadota bacterium | reverse complement strand
CCGAGGCCATCGCCCTGGCCCAGCAGCGCATCCTGATCCTGGAGCGACAGGTTCCCCAGTAATGCGTATCGACGGAAATTTCGACCGGCCCCGACGCGGGGGGCCTCGAATCTTCCGGCGCCGCCAGCTGTCGCCCGGGTTGGCGGTGGCGGCGGCGCTCCTCCTTTCTGCCTGTCACCTCATGGGGTCGTACAAGACCGGGCCGGAAGGCCGGTCGATGCACGATACCGATCTCCGGCGGATGGCCAGAAACGAAGACTTCACGGAGGCGCTCGAGCTGACCGACCCCGATGACCGGGGCGACATCGGAGACGAGCTTCTGCGCCTGATGCACCGTGGACTCCTCCTTCACTATGCGGGCCTGTACGAAGAGAGCAACGAGGTACTGCAGCGCGCCGAGGCGATCATCGACGACCGTTATACGAAGAGCGTCTCACTCGCCCTGCTCTCGATCGTCACCAGTGATCGGGCGCTGGCCTGGCTTCCGAGCGAGACCGAGCGTCTCATGGTGAACTACTACGGCGCGCTCAACTACCTGGCCCTCGGCGACTCGGAGGAAGCCGCCGTGGAGGCACGCCGCCTGAGCCGACTCCTGGCACTCAGTGAGGAGGACGAGCACGATCCCGACGAGCTCGCGATGAGGGAGTTGCTCAGCTACTTCGCCGGCTCGGTATTCGAGGCCTCCGGTAACGGCAACGACGCTGCCGTCTCGTACCGTCATGTCTGGTCGCCTGGCGATGCAATGGGTGATACGCCCCTCTGGCCGCGCTTTCTCGACCTGTACGGCGAGGACTTCCGGGAACAGGTACCGGAGGCGACCGAGCAGGACTTCGACACGGCCCTGGATTCGATCATGGCGACGATCGCCGACGGCTCCAGTGTTCCAGCCGGTGAGCCCGAGGTCCCGGCAGACGCCGCGGACAGCTTGGAGGAGGTGGCTGAGCTGGAACTGCCGCCCGGGATGGAACTGCCGGCTGCCGCGGACAGCTTGGAGGAGGTGGCTGAGCTGGAACTGCCGCCCGGGATGGAACTGCCGGCTGCCGCGGACAGCTTGGAGGTGGTGGCTGAGCTGGAACTGCCGCCCGGGATGGAACTGCCGACTCCCGCGGACGAAGAATTTCCAGCCCCTCCCGACGGAGTGCAGTTCTCGGCTCCCGCTGACACCGGCCAAGCGCCTGCCGTCCCCGACAGCCTGATCGGTCCGCCGCGCCTTCCCCTGGAACGGGGCGGTGACGTGGTGGTGCTCCTGGAGCATGGGTTCGTGGCCCACAGGGTCGAACGCTCGGTGAACGTGCCCCTGTTTCCGATCGAAGCCGACGCGCTGCATAACCCGAACTCCAACATTCGTTTCGCGGCCGCATCCTGCGTTGCCTCGAGGGCCTTCCAGGGACGCTACGATTTCTCCGAGATCCTCTCCGAATCGGGAACGGATTGGAGGGGCGAATCTGGTGGGAAGTGCATCGTTCCGGGGACGAAGGACTCCAGCAACGAATCGGGTGACCCTGGACGTGACCTGTACCTTATGCGGGTCGCCTGGCCTGAAATGGTCTCGTCAGGCCTTCCAACGGATCTGTCGGTGCTTGGCCTGGCGATCGCAGCGGATGCCGGACCTCTGCAACTGGCGTCGCTGGATTCTGTGCCAGAGATGACCGTCGGCCCGCCTGACGACCTCGGCGCGGGAATCACTCCGCCATGGAGTGACGCTGACGAGGCAGAGGTCAGTCAGACAGCGCCTCGGCCCACCGTCGTGATGCCTGGGATGCGCGGGTCCGTTTCGGATGCGCTCACCGACGAATTTGAAGACGACCTTGGCGGCATCCTGATCAAGGCGGTGGCCCGCACGGCGCTGAAATACGAACTGGCCCGCGGAATCGAGAAAGAGCTGGACAAGGAGAATGAGATTCTCGGCGAAATCGCGTTCCTCACCGCCAACGCCGCCGCCGCCCTGTTCGAGCGCGCCGACACGCGGTCGTGGCACCTGCTTCCTGACGAACTCTCTGTGGTCCGTCTGCGTCTGCCGCCCGGCAGGCATCCCCTGACGCTCCAGGTGGAGACTGGCCAGGGCGGCACCCGCCTGATCGATCTGGGCGAGGTGGACGTGCGGGACGGCAGCGTTCAGGTGCTCTCTGCACGAGTTTGGCCATGAGCCTCACGCAGGGTTAGCTTCCCCGCCTTCACGATACGGCTAGAGGCGGCGTGGGAGCAGCATTCCTGCTGCGTCCAACCCCGACGAATACACCTTGCTGGCAGGCGAATGATAGGCATCGAGAGAGAAAAGGTCGGACGGCTTCCGGTCTGGGCGTGGGCCGTGCTGTCGGGCTTCGCGATCTGGCTGCTGTACTTGTTCACGTTGGGTCCATCGACGGCCTTCTGGGACACCTCGGAGTACATCGCGACGGCGCACATACTCGGACTGCCGCATCCGCCGGGGAATCCTTTCTTCGTACTGTTCGGAAAAGGATGGCTGCTCCTCACGGGTTGGACCGGACTCGGGGTCGCTGCCCGGATCAACCTTCTGAGCGCCACCGTCTCCGCCGCCGCCGCCGTTTTCTGGTTTCTCGCGGTAATGCGGATCTGGGCCCACTTCACCGAGAACCGGGCCGTTGCGCTGACCACCGCTTTCTGTGCCGTCCTCGTGAGCGGTACGGCCTATACGGTTTGGGCGCAGTCGAACGTGAACGAGAAGGTGTACACGGTCTCACTCCTGTTCGTGGCGGCGATCTCGTACCTGGCGATGCTGTGGGAGGATCACAGCGACACGTTCCGCGGCGACCGCCTGATGGTCCTGATCGCCTTCCTGCTCGGTCTCGGGGCGACGAACCACCAGATGTCGCTCCTTCCACTGCCGGCCCTGGCCGTGTTCGTGTTCTGGCACAACCATGGCCGGCTGCTGACCTGGAAATCGGTGGCGATCGTCGCCGGCGGACTCGTGGTCGGCGTGGTTCTCGGTGGGGCACTTACCGGGTTGGGCTGGCCCCTGCCTCGCATGTGGCTGTACACGGGTGTCGTCGCCGTGGTAGCGGTCGTGCTGTCACCGCGAGTGGCGGTGGCGGGCACGGTGTTCTTGCTCATCGGCTTCTCGGTCCAGCTTCTGTTCGTACCCATCCGTTCGGCCCAGAACCCGATCATCGACGAGGCGGACCCGGAATGCGTGGTTCTCGGCGAAGACGGGATGCCGGAGAACCGGATCATCGACGCGGTGATCCCGAAGCAGTACGAGACGGGGTTTGGCGAGAAGAAACTGGCGGTGCGATGCGACAAGCTGGCGGCCTCGATCGCGCGTGAGCAGTACCAGAAGCCGCCGTGGGCCGAAGAGCAGTCCCCGCGGAAGGCCCAATTCGCGATGTTCTGGCAGTACTTCGATTGGCAGTGGGCTCGCACCCTCCCGATCGGGGTCAGGGGCCTGGTCACGATGCTGTTTTTTGCGTTCGGTTTCGTCGGCCTGGTGCGTCACGCTAGAGGCGACCTGGACAGTTTCGTCTACTTCGTCACCTTCCTCGGTACGATCACCGTTCTCCTGATTTTCTACCTCAACTTCAAATACGGTTACAGCACATACGCAGAAATTCCGCTGGATCGTCGAGAGGTCCGGGAACGCGACTACTTCTACATCTTCGGCTTCAACGTGTGGGGACTGTACGCGGGGATGGGGATCGCGACCGTGTGGAAGTGGATCGGCGACCGGCTGGCCACCGAGGGTGACCCGACGCGGGGCCTCCGCCTTGCCTCACCCATGCTCAGCATCGCGTTCCTGCCGCTGATTTTCAACTTCGGTCTCGTGGACCGGCGTGGGGACTACGCGGCCCGGGATTGGGCCTGGAACATCCTCCAGTCGGTTGAGCCGTACGGCGTCGTGTTCACGAATGGCGACAATGACACGTTCCCGCTGTGGTATTTGCAGGAGGTGGAGGGAATCCGGCGGGACGTTACCGTCATCGTCCATTCGTATCTCGGCACGAAGTGGTATCCAAAGCAGCTTCGAGAGATGACTACACCGTGTCCGGAGGGCGTCGACCCGCTCGCGACGCCGACCGTGGTCACGTGCCAGAGGCCTTTCGACCAGGAAGACGCGATCGAGTTGTACCGGGATTGGGACATCACGGCGCCGCGGCGTCCCGTCCACTCGCTTACAAACGAGGAAATCGACGCTCTGCCGATATACCAGGCGGCCCCGGCGGGCACGGTCGTGCAGTTCACACCAAACATTTCTTTGCAGTTCGACCAGGAGAAGTTCCTGATGCACCCCGACTTCCTGGTCTACTACATCGTCCAGGAGGCGCTGGGTGACCGGCCTATATACTTCGCGGCCACCGCACCCCCTGTATACGAGCAGTGGAACCTCGGCGCCCACCTGATCCGACACGGACTCGCGCACAAACTGGCCGAGAATATCGAAGCCACGGACAACATCGTCCTGCTCGATCCTCAGTTCATCATTCGATGGGTAGATGTTGAGCGAACGGAACACCTGCTGTGGGACGTGTTCCGACTGGACTACCTGTTTGATTGGGACCTGTGGCCCGAACCTTCCACGCGGGCGAGCATTCCGGCGCAATACTACATCGCGCACATAGCCCTGGCCGCTGCACTGGAGTACCTCGAACGGCCCGAGGATGCCGAAGCCGCGGCGGTGCGTGGCGAGAGATTGCTGGAGTTGACCGGGCGGGTCATTCCCTGAGGTCGCGCTGTGAATCGCCGGAAGCCGTCAGGCCCGTGATCTGGCGGCCCATGGCGGAGACTGCCACGTACTGAGCCTGGCCTTCCGGCGTCAGTACGAGTTCCAGCTCACTGGTCCCGGTGCTTCCCAGGAACCGGCCGTGTCTCGCGTCGAACCGGACGACCTGTTCGGCGGAGCCTCTCAGCGAGGCCACTCCCCCGCCGGTACCGCTGGGGTCCGGAGATGGCGCCCAGGTCGTCGTTACCGCCAGGAAGGCTACGCTCGAGTTCCCCGCCGACCTCACGTCGGTCAGCCGGACGGTCCGCGTCTGGACGACGTCGTAGTCCACGGCCAGGCCGAGCGCCATTGCCGGTACCGGCAAGGTCTCGGACCACTCGTTTCCGACTTCGACCGCGCCTCCCGGCAGCGGAGGAAAGCCCAGTTGGCTCAGCCAATTCTCCATCTGCTCAAGCAGGCCCGGGCCCGCCTCTGACGACTGTCCCGCCAGGCGAAGGCTGAGGGTTCGTCCCGCCCGGCTGGCGGTGTGGTGAAACCGGAGTCCCTGTATTCCACTCAGATCGGGAAGCTCGGCCGGCGTCGGCCGCACCTCGAGCGAAACCTCCTCGAGCGTGGTCAGGTAGTCCAGCGTTTCAGCTGAGACCTTCTCGACCATTTGGAGCATTCGGATCGTAGTGCGCGTCGTCGCCGGACCGCCGAGGTCAGAAGGGAGATCCACCACGAGGTCGTTACGGTGGCTGTACCGCAGCCAATCGCCCTGCGCCCCGCCGAGCTCCAGCCGAACGGACTGCTGTGCGTCGGAGCTGCTGGATGACCCGACAAAGGCCAGGCCCATCGCCAGGGCGAGCACGCCTGATCGAAGACCGCAAACGGGACGGTGTGACATGCAGGGACCGTAGTCACGCACTCCGAATCTCACAAGCGCGGATGGGCGAACCGGGCGATCCAGTGTCCGTTTTTGGGTCAAAATGACGATGCGACGACTTCGACCCGGGTCCCTGGATCGACCCTGATCGGCCGCTTGCGCATGCTGGTGCAGGGGGCTCCCGGTCGGCCCCCAAATCGGCCCACCATCTGCGTATCTGCCTTGAAGAAAGCACGTTAGTGTCGACCACGCTTCCCGCTTCGCCCGTATCGCGGACGCCCGCATCCGCTACGAATTCGACAGTTGGCACAACCGTGCCATTTTCGGTTTCAATCTTGCTCGTCTGGGCCACGGATGGTCGCGCCCCGGCTCCGCCTTCCGAAGTGGGTACCGCGGCCAGACAGACTTCCCAGGCTGGGTGTCGCGTGATGAAACAACCGACAACACAGCGGACAGGGTCGGGCGACGTGCCGGTCCCGGATATCGACCCGGCGAGTGCGGTTGGGGGCCTCCGTGAGGCCGAGGAACGCTATCGGGCCATAGCGGAGGTCGTCGCGGACTGGGCCTATTCACTGCGCGTTCTCCCCGACGGCGAAGCTGAACTCCTGTGGACGAACATGGACCCGGCCCGGGTCGTCGGGTACCAGCCATCGGATCTCGACATGCGAATCGGGTGGCTCGGACTGGTCCACCCGGACGACAAGGCTGGGCTTCGGTCGCACATGGCAGCATTGCTCAAGGGCAGAACGGATATCGCCGAATACCGTATCGTGTCGCGCAGCGGCGAGGTTCGGTGGGTCCGTGACTATGCGCGCCCCCTGGAATCGAGCAACGGTTCGATCAACGCGGTCGGCGGTGTTCGTGATATCACGGCTCGTCGGCAGGCTGAACTTGACCGCGCCCGCCTGATTTCAGAGCTCGAAGCGACCAATGAAGAACTCGAGCGCATGGCGGCGTCAGTGTCCCAGGAACTCGAGGGCCCGCTGGCGGCGGTTGCGGCGGGTCTCCAGCGCCTGGACTCCCGTCTCGATGACAGCGATCCCGGTCTCGACGCTGACGTGCAGCGGGCACGCCAAGCCGTACTCCACTTGCGCGAGATGCTCGATAGTCTCGAAGAACTGGCCCGCATCGGACACCTTCCCGAGACCCTGGAGACGGTGTACCTCGGTGAGCTGGCGACCGAGGCCGTCGATCTCTGCCGTAGTCGCATCCTGTCCCGCGACGTAGACGTGGAGATCGGAGACCTGCCGCGCGTGTTCGGTGATCGAATCCGCCTGCTCCAGCTTTTCCGGATCCTGGTCCAGAACGCCGTGACGTACACGGGCGACCAGTCCGAGCCGCAGCTCGTAATTGGAACGGAGGCACGACCGGGCAAGCACGTGATCTTCGTCCGTGACAACGGTGTGGGCATCGATCCAGCGGACCTGGAGCGCGTGTTCGATGTGTTCCGCCGGCTGGACCAGAGGGGGACGGGAACGGGTGTCGGGCTGGCTATGGCCCGTCGGATCGTGGAGATGCACGGGGGACGGATCCGGGCCGAATCTGAAGGCAATGACAGTGGAAGCACCTTCGTGGTGGAGCTTCCCGCCTGATCGTCACCGGGTCAGCGGTACCGTCTCGTCGAAGATCTTGAACGGGCTGCCCTCCGCCGCGCGGTGAGCCTCGCCGAGCACCGCCCTCGACGTATCGCTCAACATGCCGCTCAGCAGCGTCTCGAAGACTCCCTGGTAGAACGCGTCCGGCTGGACGGAGATCTCGGCTCGCGCGTGCCGCGCACCCGGGGTAGCCGCCGCCGAGACCACGACCGAGCTGTCAGGGGCGAGGCGGGTGTCAGAGAGTTCGACCCAGGCTCCACCCTGGTAGTCGATGCGGCGCGCGATCGAGTGCTCCACGGTCGTTCCGTCGATCGGCTGCAGATCTTCGTCCAACAACTCGATGCGCACGAGGACTTCCGGCGTCGCGTACGTCGGGAAGCGGTGTCCGGTACCCGTGTTGCTAATGCGCAGGCCCACCTCGCCAGCGTCGCCCACGGTCCCCAACCACTCGACCGTGACCCCGGATCGAACCATCCGTGGATCGTGAATGCCCCGCCACAGGTGCTGTCTGTCGGGCATGTGACAGCCCTGACAGGACACGCCCTCGTCGGCGTACCGGCTGCTTTCCCATTCCGCAAAGGTGTTCTCCAGGGGCTTGCCGTTCGGAGCCGCCCCCCCGGGTCCGAACTGGTGGCACCCGGCGCAGAAGCGCGAGTCCTCGAAGAACTCCGTCCGGGCAACGCCACCGTGCGGTGAGCCGTCGGGCGACGGATCCACCGACCCGTCCAGCGTGGGTGGCCCGTGTCTGCGGTTGCCCCGAACGTGGCACGACGCGCACGCAATGCCGTGGTCCCGCAGACTCGCATCATACGCTGGGTTCGGTACCCACTCATCCCCGCTCGGCAGGCGGGCGCTCTGTTCCGACAGGGGAGCGTGGCACACGAGGCAGCTCTGCACCGTACCGAACGCATTCTCTTCCCAGTTTACCAGCTGCCCGGACAGTCCCGGCGAATAGGCGGCGGAATGCACGGTGGTTTGCCAGTCTTCGTATTGCATGGGGTGGCAGGTCCCGCAGTCCTCCGGACGGAGAGAGGCTTCGAGATCCGACCATGAACCAGGGGGCTCCCCCTGGGGTGGGACCGGCCGTACCCAGTATTCATCGGCGAAGTCCTGGAGCGTCTCGAACAGGCGATCGTCCGCCTGTGAAGTCGTAGTCGAAGCCACGGCGCCGGCCATCTGGTGATCGTCGGGCGGATCGCCCGCTTGTTCAGCCGCTTCGCCGCAGGCGCCGAGGGAGGCCAGTACGGCGATCGCCGTTGCGATCCCCGGTGCGCGGAGCGTTCGAGTGCGCCGTGTGATGTCGTTCATCCCATCGCTGAACGGGAGGTAGGGCATCGCGGTTCCTCAGGTATGCTGCGGGGCGGCGACTCTCCGGGTCTCGGCCCGCTCCTGCAGGCTGCGTACGGAGAGCTTGCGACTGCGCAGCGCCATGATGGCGTCCGTGGCCGCGGAAGCCGCCGATAGCGTCGTCGTATATGGAACACCCCGCGTGATCGCGGCGCGGCGGATCATGTAGTCGTCCTGCTGCGCGTGCTTGCCGAGCGGAGTGTTGAGGAGCAGTTGGATGTCGCCCGACAACAGGAGGTCGAGGATGTTGGGTCGTCCCTCGTGTACTTTCAGCACCGACTGGCAGGGGACGCCCCGGCCTCTCAGGTACCGGGCGGTACCCTCCGTGGCCACGATCTCGAACCCCAACTCGTGAAACCGTCGAACGATCGGGATGGCTGCAGGCTTGTCGCGATCGTGCACCGTCACGACCACCCTGCCCTCGAGCGGAAGTGATTCATCCGCCGAAACCTGCGCCTTGGCGAACGCCAGCCCGAAACTATCCGCCCATCCCATGACTTCACCCGTTGAGCGCATCTCGGGCCCGAGCTGGGTGTCGGCGTCCGGGATCTTGTTGAAGGGAAAGACAGCTTCCTTGACCGCTACGTCCCACACCTCGGGTTCTTCGGGCAGGCCCATGTCGGCCAGACGCTCTCCGGCCAGGACCCGCGCGGCCACCCGGGCGAGCGGGATCCCCGTGGCCTTGCTCACGAACGGGACGGTCCGGCTGGCCCGGGGGTTTACTTCGAGTACATAGGTCCGGCCTTCGTGCACGGCGTACTGCACGTTGATCAATCCTCGGACGCCCAGCGCCTCGGCGAACGCGCGGGTGTGCTGCTTCATCTCCGCTATTCGATCATCGCTGAGCAGATACGGCGGGAGCACGCACGCGGAATCGCCGGAGTGAATGCCCGCCTCCTCGATGTGCTGCATGACGCCACCGATCAAGACCGTCTCGCCGTCACACACGGCGTCCACGTCGGCCTCGAAGGCGTCTTCGAGGAAGCGGTCCAACAGGACTGGATGCTCGGGCGATGCGCTGGCGGCGACCGCGAAATACTCCTTCAGCCTGTCCTGATCGTACACGATTTCCATGCCCCGGCCCCCCAGCACGTAACTGGGACGCACGAGGACCGGGTAGCCGATTCGCTCGGCCGCTTCCACGGCTTCGGCCACGCTGTTAGCCGTACCCGCCTCGGGGCACGCGATGTCGAGCTCGCGGCACAGGGCCTCGAAGCGCTTGCGATCTTCAGCACGGTCGATCGCGTCCACGCTCGTCCCGAGGATCGGGACGCCCAGGTCCTGGAGCCGCCGTGCCAGGCGAAGGGGAGTCTGTCCGCCCATCTGCACGATGACGCCCTCGGGCCTCTCGTGCTCCACGATCTCCAGCACGTCCTCGAGGGTCAGCGGTTCGAAGTACAGCTTGTCCGAGATGTCGAAGTCGGTGGAGACAGTTTCGGGGTTCGAGTTCACCATGATCGTCTCCACCCCGATCTCGCGCAGGGCGAGCGCGGACGAGACGCAGCAGTAGTCGAACTCGACCCCCTGCCCGATACGGTTTGGCCCGCTCCCGAGGATCACGATCTTCCGCCGGTCACTGCTCTCCGACTCGTTCTCGGTCTCATACGTGGAGTACAGGTAGGGCGTCGCGGCGGGAAACTCGCCCGCGCAGGTGTCCACCGTCTTGAACACGGGACGGATCTCGTGTTCGTGACGCAGCGTCCGGATCTCGTCCTCCGAGACTCCTCGGAGAAGGGCCAGCTCGGAGTCGCCGAAGCCGATCCGCTTGGCGGCCAGCAGCTCTCGCGGGCCGACCTGGGGAAGCACTTCGAATTCACGGGCCGCCTCGGACATCTGCAAGAGCTGGTCGAGGAACCACGGATCGATGTGGCTGCGTTCCGCCAGTTCCTCCACCGGGATACGCGCGAGGAGCGCACGGTACAGCTGAAACGGCCTCTCCGGAGTGGGCGTCCGGATCGCCGATCGCAGGGATTCGATCTCGTTGTCGGGCAAGCGGTCGTCGGCCGGATCGTCCGCCGGGACCCACCCCGGGCGGTCGTTCTCCAGGGCCCGGAAGCCCTTGAGCCACGCCTGGCTGAAGGTGCGGCCGATGGCCATCACCTC